>NZ_JAUBPS010000171.1:0-1342 GCF_036700865.1 Microcoleus sp. S13C4 | reverse complement strand
TTTTGAGTAACAGCTTGCCGGATATTCAAAGGCAGCTACTTTTGGCTGCAATCATTTTTTAGTCTAAACTACAGTTATTAAGGATGTTACAAAATGGAGAAATTTTAGCCATGCCTGTCTCTCGGCCTATGCCAAGCATCAGCCCTCACTGCCACGAATTGCGGATCGATGATAGTGAAGCCGGTAAACAGTGGCGAATTATTTACCGGATTGACTCAGATGCTATTGTCATTGCAGAGGTGTTTCAAAAAACTACCCAGAAAACGCCTAAGCGCGCGATCGAAAACAGTCAAAAACGACTGAGATTGTACGATAGAAGCTCAGGAGAAACCTAGTTATTTCAGGACTTCCTTTAGGGTGGGCAATGCCCACCTTACAAATTGAGAGACAATTCACCATTCACAATCCTTGCTCTGTGCAATTCATATAATTAAAAGAGGTAATATTTACAATGGATGCCATTAAACGTCAACGTTTAGAAGCAGCAGGTTGGCGGGTGGGAGATGCCGCAGACTTTCTAGAGCTTTCAGCCGAAGAAATTGCTTTTATTGAGATGAAGCTGTCTCTAATTAAACGCTTGAAGCAGCTTCGCCTTAGTCAAAATCTTTCTCAAGAAAGTTTGGCTAAGAAAATTAAATCTAGCCAGTCACGGGTAGCTAAAATAGAAGCTGGCGATCCGTCTGTTTCTCTTGATTTGATGGTAAGGACAATGCTAGCACTGGGAGCAACTCGCGAGGATGTGGCACTTGCTATTACTTCTTCCAAAAGCTGAGAAGCAGACAGTTGACATTTGAGAATCTTCTAGAATTTGAAGTTAACTGTATCCCGATAAAACTATCTCAGCCGTGATAATTTTGCCTGACTTCCTCCCCAGATAAATTTAACGCCTCCGCCACCTGTTCGGCACTCAAACCCATTTCCAACAACCGGGGAATTGCATCCCTTATTGTCTGAGCTTTAGCTTGTTGTGCCTGCTCTGCACTGTCGGCTCGCAATCTTTCTTGTTCAGCTCTTTCCCGCTGTTGTTCCCCTCGCAATCTCTCCAATTGAGCCCTTTCATCGCCAATCAACAGCAAATTACCTTCCTCGTCCCACCAGCGCAGCCAAAGCATACTTTGATTTTGATAACGGCCTTGCCAAAGTCCCAATTCTATGCCTAAAGATGCAATGGGAAAATGACCGCGTTGATTGAGTTCTAACAGTTGATAATACCCCTCCATCAACCGATAAACTTCTAATCGACCGCTGTTAATTTCATAGATGCCGTAATAAGCTGTTGCACATTTAAACTGTGATACACGCATTGCCCTTATTTTTGATTTTACGACCCCACTTAATTATT
>NZ_JAUBPS010000018.1:0-96418 GCF_036700865.1 Microcoleus sp. S13C4 | reverse complement strand
TCTTCCTCTCTCAAGGCTTTTTGTAGTTTATCTATTTGTTGGGGATTGAGATGGTTTTTAGCTGGCATTTTTGTAGATATTGACTAAACTCATTTTTTATTATACCCTATTTAAAGGTACAACAGCTTATGAAATTACCCCTCATTTTCTAAGTGCAAATACTTAGAGAAGCGAGAAAGTGCGATCGTGATATTTCAAATTTTGCCTGTTTAGTTAACTTTCATTAGTCAAGCAGTTAGTTTTTGTTCCTTACACTGAGGTATTTCAATGGCTAAAAGTGATGAAATAGCGAAAGCGGCAGGTTCCGCTGCGGCAGGTGCTGCTGCGGGTGCTGTTGTGGTAGCTGCTTCTGGTTTTACGGCAATTGGTGCTATTGGTGGAGGTGCTGGTATGGGTGCTGCTGCTGGCCCCGTTGGTATAGCCGTAGGTGCATTAGCAGGTTTGGCATTTTACGGGATTAGCAAGGCTCTTTCTGATGACTAAACACTGACTCGCGCCAGGGACTTCAGTCCCTGGCTAATAACTAGGTGTTGATATTTAGCGCTTGTTGCACGAGTCCGCCAGGAGTTTAAACCCCTCGCGGATAGGTTGGTAAGCGCACAATCTATATCAATTTGAACCGCGAATTTCTAGCTCTAACTTAGCCAGTCCCTCAACTAAAAAGTGTCAACTTATGTCTTCTCAAGAATTTCAAGCAGCATACACCAGCATTTACAGTACAGGCACTTTCCTCTTACAATATCTCAAAGAATTCCGTGACGGCCTCCGCATTCAGGGAGATGAAAGTCAAGGGCTACAAAGCATTGAAGATGAAATTAACAAAGCTTTAAAGGCTTTGCAAGATCAGAAATATCAAGTAGCCGTCATAGCAGCAATGAAAGCTGGCAAAAGCACCTTCTTAAATTCTATCATCGGTGCTGATGTGCTGGCGAGTGAAACGGCCGCCTGTACTATCTGCCGTACAGATGTCCGACACATTAAACCAGGCGAAACTCCTAAACTTTTAGAGTATCGAGAAGGAGAAAGAAAACCAGTCATTCTTGTTGAGGGTGACGCTGGCGAAATTCAGAAAAAGTTCCTGCAGCGTACCCGTGAAATCCGAGAACAAGGCAATCCTGATAACACTACACGCTTTGAGATAGAGCATCCGATTGAAGCAATTAGCCAATTATCTTCTCTCACAGGCTTTACCCTAGTTGATACTCCCGGCCCTAATGAGTGGGAGTCTGCAAACTTCAACATAAATGAACTGAAGCAGACAGCACTAGAAGCACTGCGAACCTGCAATGCCATTCTGTTTATTTTAAACTACGCTTCCTACAAAGATAATGCAGTTGCTGATTTGTTTAAGGATGTTGTTGAAAATCGTAAGGATTTTATAGCTGAGAACACGGGAAAAATTTACTTTATTTTGAATAAAGTTGACCAAAAAACAGAGAGAGACAAAGAAATTGCTGATGTCATTAAAGATTTAGAGCGAGAGTTAGTTGGCTTTGGCTTTTGCAATCCAGTTATTTACCCTGCTAGTTCTCGACAAGGACTTCTAGCGAAACTGATTCAGCAAGGAAAAGCAACTGACAACGAGATAAAAGATTTTGAGGATTTCTTTAGTGCCAAATATGCTGAGAGAGATGAAAAAGGTAGGAGAGTAATTCCTTTACCTGAAGAGATTGCACCAAGAGCTTTGCAAGATAGCGGTATCCTGAACATTCAAGAAACAGTCATTCAAAAGATTACTCAAAATTCTGGCTGGAATTTATTGAGTGAGGTGGTGGCAGAAATCGATAAAGCTGCTAAGGCCATTGAGGATACTCTGAATACAGAAATTAAAGGTTGGGAAATGGGAATTGAAACCCTCAAACAAAAAGTAGAAGAGTACAGGAAACGCTCAGAAAATGCGAGGAGCCGAGTTGAATTAGTAAAAACAGCCGTGGAGGTACAAAAGCAAATACTAATTCAAGGATTTAGTCAAGGCATTAATGGATTTGCCGATGGAGCTAAAGATAAGATAGCTAGTGAGATAGATAAGATTGCCGAGCCAAAAAAAACTCAACTGACTCGTAAATTACCAGCGCCGAAATCTGACAATAGTGGCTTAGGACAAATGGTGGGAGAAATTGGAGAAGCACTATTAGGATTTTTCCCGGGTTTTGGTAAGGGCTTAGGCCAAGCATTCAATTTAACTGTATCTTTGTTGGATAAGCTGAGTGAATCTGTGCCTGACACTTTCAATAGTTCTGGATATGAACAGGCTGTTAAAAGTGAAAAACTAGACCCGTACATTATCCGGTGTAAAACTAAGGCGGAAGCTGAAAAAATTGTTAAAATAATTAATAATTATTGCGCGCCACATATTCAGAATTGGTGGATAGATACTCAGGATGAATTAGTTCGAGATGGGACAAAGATTCGCGAAGAGTTGGCAAGAAGAATTCAGGAAGATATCCAACAAATCTCCGATGAATTATCTAATTATCTTGGTGATGCTTTAGAAGTGAAACTGAACATCAACCCGATTCAGTTTCCTACCTTTGATTTTCCCGGAATTGATTCACGGATTAAAGATGTACAATTAGCAGTGGTTGTAGGAAATAGAAGGGAAGAAACAGGTAGAAAAAGTCGTTGCTGCAACTCTGATGAAGTCTATTATGCTGATGTTGATGTTACGGAAAATCGGGAATTTTTTGATGTTGATTTACGACAGACATTAGAGTCCGTAAATGGGAAAATAGATGAGCAGATATCTAGAAACCGACAACTTCTAGAGCGAGTTATTAATAAACAGATCTCTGCTGATTTCAGGAGTGCCGAAAAGCAAATCAATGATTACATTCAAAGGTTTCAAAATGACTTCGATCGCGTCTTGAAGGAACGGGAAACGAAGGAAGCAGAAGCGCCGGAAATTCGGGCTCGTCTTGAGTATCAAAAAGCCAAGCTTATTGAGTACCTCAGTCAATTAAGTTCGATTCGGGAATCTCTCAATAGTTGGAAGCCAGTTAAGTAAAGTTAGAGAAAGTACGATCGCCCTTTTCTTCCTAAAGTGCGATCGCCCTTATCTAACTTCTCTTCTCCTCACATTACTAAGCAACTGCAAGTTCATATTGCAGAACTAAAATTTCATCAGCTTTCAACATAGCCATAGCATATTCACTCCCTTGACTATCAGCAAACTCCACTAAATACTGACATTCCTTTCCCGTATCATACACTTCAACAATAGTTCCCACAAGTCCAACTGGCAAACTAGAAATAGATGCGTATTCTGGTTCCACTAGCGCTAATCGCGTATGGGAAATCGGCTTGAGAATCGCAACAGAATCCAAAACTCTAAAGTGTTTGATCATAGTTTAATAAAAGCGGAAATGCAACAACGGTTAGAATTAGTTGAAGTAATTTCCCAGAAGTACCTTCTCAAGGTTTTTAGGGCAGGTTTAGTTAGGATATACGCGATCGCAGCGAGTTTACCCCTTTCACGCACCCGCCCTCCCCACGCTAGGATTTACGCCTTACTTAAGCCTTAAGTTCGCGGCACTAAACTCAGAAGCCACAATCATCGACCCAATCCCCGCATCCGTAAATATTTCTTGCAGCAAAGCATGAGGAATTCGACCGTCAATAATGTGAGCACCCTTCACACCCTGAGCCAAACTCCGCACACAACAATTAACCTTCGGAATCATCCCCCCAGACACAACTCCCGACTCAACCAACTCTCTTGCTTCTTGAATATCCAACTTAGCAATCAGACTCTCTGGCTTGTGATAATCCTCTAAAATTCCCGCAGTATCAGTCATCAAAATCAACTTTTCTGCTCCCAAACCAGCCGCAATTTCCCCAGCCACCGTGTCAGCATTAATGTTGTAAGATTGACCGTTTTCATCGGCTGCCACGCTCGACACCACCGGAATATAACCGCTGTTCACCAAAGACTCCAAAATCTGGATGTTCACGCCGCTGACTTCACCCACAAACCCAATTCCTTCCCGGCCATCGGGACGAGCTTGAATCAGATTGGCATCCTTGCCGCACAATCCCACTGCTTTGCCACCAGCTTGGTTGATTAACGAAACAATTTCCTTATTTACTTTACCCACCAAAACCATTTCTACAACTTCCATCGTCGCCGCATCAGTCACTCTCAAACCATCCTTAAATTGCGGCTCAATTCCCAATTTTTCAAGCCAAATATTAATTTCCGGGCCGCCGCCGTGCACCACAACCGGACGCATCCCCACGCAAGCTAGCAGCACAATATCCCGAACCACCTTGTCTTTGAGATTGCTATCTTTCATCGCCGCACCGCCATATTTGACCACTATGGTGCGACCGGCAAAGTGTTGAATGTAAGGCAGTGCTTCGGACAGCACCTCTACTCGATTAGTATCCGAATTCCTAACAAAATCGCTTTGTTTGAGCATGGGTAAATTACAAAAGACTAAAAACTTAATTCTAAACTTTAATGGCTAAAGCACATATCAACAGCCACAAAAATCACTTTTTGCCTTGAATTTATCCACGCGCAGGCTCGATCGCCCTTATTGAGCCCAATCCTCAAAAAATGAATAGGTTTTTTTAATAATATGATTTAAAATTATGTATTCTAACTTATAAGATTTTTGCTAAAGTCAATAAATGTATAACTCCCTTGATTTACTTAACGTTTTATGTTAACTACAGTCGCTCAAGACTCCGAAAACCTTCAGTACAAGCTACCATTAGAGGCTGACTCCTCCCGCCGGATGACAGTATTTTGCGATTTAGACGGGCCCATAGTCGATGTGTCCGATCGCTACTATGCCACCTATCAAAAGGGATTAGCCGATACTCAAGCAGCTTATCTTGCTAGGGGAATCAACCTCAACCTCCAACTCCTCAGCAAACAGCAGTTTTGGCAAATGAAACAAAACCGAGTACCCGATGCTGAAATAGCCAAAAGTTCCGGCTTGTGCGGAGAAGAAATTCACGTTTTTCTCGGATGCGTGAGTCGGATTGTCAATCAGCCAGACTTGTTGCACTTAGATCGCATCCAGCCGGGAGTGCAATGGGCGATCGCACTTCTACACTCCCGCGGCGTGCGGCTGATTTTAGTTACCCTACGACCGAGAAATCAAGCCGTTCAACTGTTACAAAATTACGGTTTAGCCAGACTATTTACCAGCATTCGCGGAACTCAGATGGCGGATGCCGCCTATCACAACTATACAGCCTTAAAAACTGAATTGTTGGCTGAAGTTGCAGAAGAATTCGAGTCATCCCTGGGTTCGGCTTGGATGATCGGAGATACAGAAGCAGACATCCTCGCAGGAAAAGCATTAGGAATACCTACAATTGCCGTTACCTGCGGAATTCGCAGTCGCTATCAACTGCAAAAGCACCAGCCTAATTTCATTCTCAGCGACTTGATTATTGCCGTTCATCACTTATTAGGTTCCGGTCAACAAGTAATAGTAGAATGACTACACTTTACAGTAATTAGTTAACTGTTAACAGTTGACTAATTACTGTTGACTGACTAAGACTTTTCTAAATTCCTGGTCATTTCCCACAAGCGATTGAGGGGAAAATAAATCACCGGAGCCCAAAGACTGCTAAGAATAGCAGAACACAAAGCCACTCGCTGGTGATAGCTCCAAATTTCCAGTAAAGCCCGATCGCCCATAGCAAAAAATTGCAGCCCCATCACCGTTTCCGCTACCACCGCCATCCCAAATACAATTAACGCGATCGGAATCGGATCTCTCTCAACAATATCTGCTGGAATCGACCAGGTTTTCTGCAAAACAACTGTTAGGACTCCTACAACAACTAGACTGACAGCGTGGGTGGGATCAGGAGCCGTCATCGCATCTTGAAGAAACCCCAAAACCAAGCCCATGCTAGCGGCTCCCCAAACTGTACGTTTCCGCTTAATACTCCAAGCAACCAACCAAATTAACAGCCAGTTAGGTCCAATTCCCAGCAATTCCATTCCCGGCATCCGAGTGGGCAATATCAGTATGCACAGCATCACAGATAGAAATGTAACTGCGAAGTTGAGAAATTGGCGCGATCGCGAAGACATCCGAGATAAAGCTTTCATTGTTGCTGTGCTCCCTCAGATGCTGCTGAAGATTGACTCTGCGAATCCTTCGGTTCGGCTTGCTTAGAGTGCGGGTAAACCACCGCCCACTCTAGAGCATTCATCGGTGCAGAAAACTCAACCACAGCTTCTGGAGCCGGAGTTTTATTCATATCCACCGAAACCACTTTTCCCACAGGCAAACCAGCAGGGAACAACTGACTGTAAGAAGAAGTTGAAACCACATCCCCAGGCTTGACATTGGGAACATTCTCAAAAAACTCCATCACAGCCTGATTTCCGCCTTTCCCGCGCATAAAACCCATGTGGCGACTGCGGCTAACTCCCACACCCAATTGACTCGTAGCGTCGCTGATTAACAGCACCAAGCTAGTATTAGGAGTAACGCTGACCACCCGGCCTACCAAACCGCCGGGACCCATCACAGTAAAATCTGTTTTAATGCCATCGTTACTGCCACGCCCCAAGGTTACTTGCTGCCACCAGTGGTCGGCGCTGCGACCAACAATAGGAGCTACAATTCCTTGAGGTTTCTTAGGCGAAACGTAACCTAAAAGCTCTTTTAGCTTCTGATTTTGATTTTCTACTTCTAATAGCTGCGCTTGCAATTCTTGAGTGCGCGCCGAGATGATTTCCTCTTGCCCCGAGCCGTTGGCGTGAAACGGACGAGTCACCCAATTGTAAACTTCAAATACTGCCGCACCTTGTGTTTGTCGAACTCCCCAAGCGGCAGTTACAGCTAAACCTAGAAGAGCAATTTGCAGCCGCAGATCCCACCACTTTCGGAATGTATTTTTTAGCATAATTTCACTAATCTAAAATTGTTATGTCAGGATTTTAGATTTGAGATTGCAGCCGTATTTCTAAATCCACAATCCCAAATTTGTTAACTACATATTACGCGACGACTGCCCGCTGAAAACCCGTTCCAACTGTTTGTTTTCCAATACCCTACCAGTTCCCAAGACCACGCAGCACAGAGGATCTGCTGCCACGTGAGTGACAATTCCTGTTTCGTGACTGATCAGAGTATCTAAACCTTTCATCAGCGCGCCACCACCAGCCAGCATAATTCCCCTGTCAATAATATCTGCTGCTAATTCCGGGGGGGTGCGTTCCAAAGTACGCTTGACAGCTTCCACAATTACTGAAAGCGGTTCCGACATACTTTCGCGAATTTCCGGGCCTTTGATAGTAACAGTTCGCGGCAAACCCGACAGTAAGTGCAAGCCCCGCACTTCCATCATTACATCGTCATCCTCTGGAGTTGGATATGCAGAACCAACCTGAATCTTAATTTCTTCAGCAGTGCGTTCGCCGATGACCAAATTGTGAACTTTTTTCATGTATTGGACGATCGCCTCATTGAGTTCGTCGCCGGCTACCCGCACAGACTCACTGATCACCGTACCTTGCAAACTCAAAACCGCAACTTCCGTCGTACCTCCGCCGATATCTATAATCATATTGCCAGTCGCCTCCGCAACAGGCAGTCCAGCCCCGATCGCCGCAGCTATTGGTTCATCAATTAACCGTACTTCTCTAGCACCGGCCTGAGTCGCCGCCTCAATCACAGCACGCCTCTCGACTCCCGTGACACCGCTGGGTATGCCAATAATTATCCGCGGCGAAACTAAGCTTCGGCCTTCGTGAACTCTGCGGATAAAAGTCTTGAGCATCAATTCCGCCGTATCGAAGTCTGCAATTACCCCGTCGCGAAGCGGGCGAAGTGCTATGACGTTCCCTGGCGTGCGCCCGAGCATTTTCTTAGCTTCTTCTCCAACAGCCAGAGGTATTTTTAAGTCTTGGTCAATCGCCACTACAGAAGGTTCCTGCAGAACAATACCTTTGCCCGATACATAAACGAGCGTGTTAGCAGTACCGAGGTCGATACCCATATCTCTAGATAACGAAAATCGATTGAGAAGACCCACTGATTCGTACCCCCCCCAAAAACTAAAATACTATTGTGTGCAATAATGTTGTTACAAAAGTGTAACCGAGGTGGATTCTATTACGTTTTTCATCCTGAGTCTAGTCAGAAATGTACATTGTCGAGCTCAGGTTGAGCGCAGACTCGCCAATCATCCACCATAAATATGTTCTGGTAACTAGGTGTAAAATCAGGATGAAGCCCTCACAAGCACTGTTCCAAGTTCAGTTTGGAGGCTAGTGCGCCTGTGGACTGTTTAACTACATCACCGATCGACCACATTCCCCAAAAAGTTTATGAGTCTTAATGTTGTGACTTTAGTAGGCCGCGTCGGCGGCGACCCGGACGTGAAATATTTTGAGTCGGGTACAGTTAAGTGTAGTTTGACGCTGGCAGTGAACCGCAGAAATAAGAACAGCGATCAACCAGACTGGTTCAATCTGGAAATCTGGGGCAAAACAGCGCAGATTGCTGCTGACTACGTTCGCAAAGGCTCTCTAATTGGCGTAACAGGCTCTTTGAAGTTCGATCGCTGGCAAGACCGCAATACGGGTTCAAATCGCTCGAAGCCGGTAATAAAAGTAGACCATTTAGACTTGCTGGGTTCCAAACGCGACAACGAGTCGGGTATGCCGCAAAACAACAGCGAGTTCTAGTTTTTGGGGAATTGGGGAATTAATATTTGTGAATTGGGTGGGTGCTTGTGACTTCAGAAAAGTTAGAAATTGTTCAAACTGAGTACCAAGCTGGGCAAGTAGCTTTTGAGAGTGGCCGGTATGCTCAAGCTGTGCAGAGTTTAGAAACAGCTACCGGTTTAGTTGATCGAAATTCCCGGTTGGGTGGTGAGGTGCAGATGTGGCTAGTGACAGCCTACGAAGCCTCGGGCAATACAGAAAAGGCGATCGAGCTTTGTCGTTCGCTCACCCGCCATCCCCGCCAAGAAACCCGCCAGCAAGCAAAGCGCTTGCTGTTCATTCTCGAAGCTCCCAAACTCACTATCCCTCCTGAATGGATGGTGAAAATCCCTGATTTGGCAGCTTTAGATGAAAATCAATCAATCAGTTTTCAAGCTAATCCGAACGCTGATATCAAGTACGCTAAACCCAAGCCAGCCGTAGAGGAACCTGTAGATTTGAGTCAGGTTAATACGAAAGATAATAGGTTTATCTGGGTGGCGTTAATTGCGATCGGGCTAATTTTAGGCGGCTTATTTCTTAGTTATTAATCATTTTTTCATTCGCACAAACTCTATCTCTAGGGTGCGCCTCGGCGCACCTTACCCCTACTGAGAGAAGTTAAGCAATGCCTTTTAGCAATTATAAAAGTATCAGCGCGGTCGCCAAAGAATTCCAAATTAATTACCTACGGGATAATTTCATTGTCGAAACAGAATTTGCAGTCAGCGAAGTTTTTCGGAATGAATTAGAATTGATTTTCAATGACGGAGTATTTGACAACTCGGAAATCGCCATTTGTGAAAATATCATTTATCCTGTATTAAAAGAAGTTTGGAAAAATTATCGAAGTAATTTTCTCCTCTGGAGTCACCAAACCTTAGTGTATAATGAGAATCTGTGCGGAATTCCAGATTATATATTGGCTAAGCGCTCCCCCCTTGGCACAGTAGTTTTTGACAAGCCCTATTTCATATTAGTTGAAGCCAAGAAAGAGAGCGCCTTTGATGAAGGATGGGGGCAGTGTTTGGCAGAAATGATCGCCGTGCAGCGACTTAACAATGAACCAGAACAAACTATCTTTGGGATTGTTTCTAATGGGGCAATGTGGCAGTTTGGCAAGCTAAAATTAGCAATGTTTACGCAAAATAAAATTTTCTATACAATTCAGGACTTAGAGCGACTGTTTGCAGCCGTTAACTATGTTTTTAAACAGTGTGAATTACAATTAGAGGAGAAGGAAGAAGGAAGGAACGACACTGATTTAGACACGGATACACGGATTAATAATCCAGCATGAGGCAGGAGTCAGATGTTGAATAGCGATAATTGCTAAAATAAAAAAAAGACCAAACCAGAAAGGCTATTATTGTGAGCGATTCAACCGTAGACCAGATTTTGAAATTGGCCTCTCAGCGCGCGGATGCCGCTGAAGTATACTACCTGTCGAGTCAAGACACCCCCATCGAATTTGAAAACAATCGCCTCAAATCTCTGCAAACTAAAGCACTGCAAGGCGTAGCACTGCGCCTGATTTACCAAGGCAAAATCGGTTTTGCTAGTTCCACAGATTTAACGCGGATAGACGATTTAGTAGATGCAGCGATTCAAACAGCCGAAATCGGCGACCCCGCAGAATTTGAACTCGCCTCCAACTTCCACCTAAAAGGCTCGGAAACCACCTACACTCCGCCCACAACTCAAGAATTAGTCGAAAACGGCAAAAACCTCATCGAGCAAGTTCACGCCTACAATCCCGATATTATGGTAGATGTGGGCTTCCACGTCCGCAGCGGCCGCGTGAAAATTGCCACTACGCAAAACCTGTATGCCGAAAGAAGCAGCCAAATAGTCAGCGGCTCGATCGCGGGAAATTTGGTAAAGGGAGAAGACTTTATGCAAGCATATAGCTACGATGTCGCGCGCGATCGTCCCCTAGACACCAACAGCATCCTCCAATCACTCCTCGAAAAATACCGCCTCGCCGAACACTCAGCCACCATCACCAGCGGTTCCTACCCAGTATTATTTACCGCCAATGCCGCTGCTAGCACCCTCGGCGGCCTCTTTGATACCATCCTTTCAGGCCAAGCAGTAGTTCAAAAAGCCTCTCCCCTAGCCGACAAAATCGGCGAAACCTTATTTGACGAACGCTTTACCTTTTTTGAAGACCCCACTTTAGGCCCTTCTGCTTGTCCCTTTGACGACGAAGGTACACCCACCACCCGCAAAATCTTGATAGACAAAGGTACTGTCACCGGATTTTATTGGGATCGCAGGTGGGCCGCTCGCGCCGGTGTACAATCAACCGGCAACGGTTTTCGTGGCGGATTGTCTCGCCCAGGCCCTGATTTGACTAACTTTTGCATTTCCCCAGGAAATACCGCCACTCAAGACTTGATTGCTAGCATGGACGAAGGTCTAATAGTAGAGCAGGTTTTAGGTGCCGGTCAGTCCAATCAGTTAGCTGGCGAATTTTCAGTCAATTTGGACTTAGGCTATAAAGTAGAAAAAGGCAAAATTGTCGGCCGCGTCAAGAATACAATGGTGGCAGGCAGCATTTTTGAAGCCTTTAAAAATTTGGCAGATTTGAGTAGCGAAGCCGAATGGGTAGGCGGTGCGGCATATTTGCCGAGTATGCTGTTTCAACAGTTGGGTGTAGCTTCCAGGCAATAAGTTCAGTGCGGTTAATTCCAGGTAAGGCCGACACTGCTACCCGCAAAATGTGAGCAATCACGTCAAAAAAACCCGGTTTCTGCCAAAAATTCTCTATGAAATCGCCCTTCGGCCACCCAGAAACCGGGTTTTTGGTAAGCGGTTCGTAAGTCCAGACGTGCAAAACAAACATAGAAACAGTGTCGGCCATTCAACGGTTTGCTAATTCATGCAAATAGGTAAAAACAGGGAAAAATTTATAATGAAAGAGCCAAATGTCAAGGATGGAACTGGGAAGAAGAAAAAGCACTTTTTCTTTCTTTTACCTTTGGTTTTTTGCCTTTTAAATCTAGTGACGGGATGCGTTCAGTACGATGTCGGGGTGAACTTTGAGAGTCAAACTCGCGGCGAAATCGTGCAGCACATTAAACTGGGGGAAAGGTTGACGAGCTTCAGCAGCGAAACTGTTGGAGATTGGTTAAAAAGCGTAGAACGCCGGGTGAGGTTGCTGGACGGAAAAACTAAACGGCTTTCCCCGACAGAAGTTCTAGTGAGGATTCCTTTCAATAATGGAGCCGAGTTGCAAGACAAGTTTAACCAATTTTACAATCCCGTCGCACCAACCACAAAATCTCGGATCGCAAGTCCGCTAGAAACAGATTTGCCGAAGTTTGAATCTCACCTGAATGTCAAGCAGAATAATTTGTTATTGGTGCTGCGAAATCGGTTGAGTTTGGAATTGGATTTGCGCTCTCTTTCACTGCTTTCTTCTAATGGAAGTCTGCTGCTGAGCCCGGGGGGACTTTTGGAGCTAGACTTTAGCTTGAACACACCTTGGGGCGCCGAAAGTGTTGAAACTGTTGCCGGTGCGCTGGTTCCCGAAACCTATCAGCAAGGAAAACAGTTAGTTTGGAAGCTCAAACCCGGAGAAGTTAACTATTTGGAGGCGATATTCTGGATTCCCAGTCCCGTAGGAATTGGGGCCCTGATTATTGCTTTATTTGTGGCGGCGGGCATTGCTTTGAAATATCAAATATTGCCAGCACTGGGAATCGGTAAGAAACCGCAAAACCTCGGTCAAACCTAAAAAGGATATGTCCTGCAGGGGCGGGTTAACCAATCTCTTCAATCAAATCTCAGAGCTGCAATAAACCCGCCAATCCTCGGATATTATGGTTAATTGAGCAGATTTGATCTTATCAAAAAAGCTGGGAGAATCTGCCCAAAAACTGTTGACAAATGCGAAACAGTTTGCTTAACCTGAATTTAGAATTAGGAACAGAGAAAATGCGAGCGCTAAATTTCTTCTTTATCTTTCTGATTTGCTTGGCTCTAGTATTTTTCAGTATCGAAAATACAGAGCCAGTCGCGATTCAAGTTATCCAAGGCGTCCAAGTTAAAGCTCCGCTGTGCGTAGAACTAATTGTAGCGACTGGATTAGGGGCGACACTAGCGTGGCTGTTCAGTCTGTGGTCGAGAATGCAGCGAACCCTCGCCTCGCGCCAACAACTTCGCCAAGTTCGCGAAAAAGAGCAGCGGATTCAGGAATTAGAACAAAATCTTGAACGCTATAAAGCCGAAGTAGAAGCCAAACAACCTTTGTTAGAAAGTGCAGAACCGATAAGTTTAGAAATAGCAGCCATTGAGGACACAACTGCTGAAATCACCGCCACTTAACTTGATATGCTCTCTCGTTTTCGGAGAGAGAAAATCTAAAATCTAAAATCTAAAATCTAAAATCTAAAATCGAATGGCCGTTTCCCGAGACCAAGATGGTTTAGAAACGATTTCCGAGGGGATCGCAATTTTAATTGACCTAGCCGAACGGGGAGAAATTGATCCTTGGGACGTTAAGGTAATTGAAGTGTTCGATCGATGTCTGAGCAAGCTTACGAACGCCTCCGATGCGGATCAGAGTAAGGATTTCTCCGATTTGTCCCACTCCGGCCAAGCGTTTTTGTACGCTTCCATGCTGGTGTTGCTCAAAGCAGAAAGTATCGTCCTCTCCGAACCCCCCCCTAATCCCGACTCGGCCGACGAGGCGACGCTAGAAGACGCAGAGCACTCAGGCGGGCGACACTTGCCGCAGCATTTGGAGCGACAATTGCGCCGTCGCGGTGTAGCTCAACTACCGCAAAAACGCCCCGTAACTCTCCCAGAACTGATTGAGCAGTTACAGCTCATGAAAGCAGCAATGGAGCAGACAGTTACGCCCCGACGCCGCCCTACCTCAAAAATGCGATCGCAAGCGGCCCAGGCTATCTTTGAGCTAGCTCACCAAGAAAATCTCGTAGAAACTGCTAGCGAACTCGATCGGTTTCTGGCAGAACGCGGCTCGGAAATTGACGAAGGTTGGCTCGACTTGGACAAATTGCTAGAGCTCTGGCACCATAACGATTTGCACTCTCCTGTAAACCCAGAACACCCGGTATCGACTGGGGAAGTTCACTTGCCAAATCATGACCGTGTGGGTATTTTTTGGGCGTTGTTGCTGCTATCGGCTCAGTCTAAAGTAGAGTTGCTTCAAGAGGAGTTTTATCAAGACCTCAAAATCCGGGCGCTTTGAGCTTGCACGGTATTAGGTTCTCCGGCGAAACTAATAACTGTGCCGCTGCGTCGGTTAAAATTCCAGACAGAACCTCGCTCGCCGCCATTCTGCTGCTGAGTCTCGAATGCGGACAGCGGGAGTGCGAAGTTTTTGCTGATTCCCGATTCCTGGTTTCTTAAATTAAGCAAATAGGGAAGAGTCATTGATGGCCTGGTACGATGTCGCCTATAAACAGGTCAGGATTTTGCCGGGCTCGATCGATTCGATCGCAACCGCTAGCATCTAATTGTTGAGTTTATATCAATTAACAGAGGGTTGAGGAAGTTAAGAATGAAAGCGATGATTCTGGCGGCCGGTAAAGGCACTCGCGTCCGTCCCATTACTCAGACAATACCCAAACCGATGATTCCCATCCTGCAAAAGCCAGTGATGGAGTTTTTGGTTGAATTGCTCCGACAGCACGGATTTGACCAGATTATGGTCAATGTTTCCCACTTGGCAGATGTGATTGAAAACTACTTCCGTGACGGTCAAAAATTTGGGGTACAAATTGCCTATTCTTTTGAAGGGCGAATTGAGGAGGGAGAACTTATTGGAGAAGCTCTGGGTTCGGCTGGTGGCATGAAGCGGATTCAGGACTTCTCGCCGTTTTTTGATGATACTTTTGTGGTGCTGTGCGGCGACGCTTTGATTGACTTGGACTTGACTGCTGCTGTGAAGTGGCACCGGGAAAAGGGGGCGATCGCTACTATTGTGATGAAATCGGTTCCCCCCGAGGAAGTTCCCAGTTACGGTGTCGTAGTTACGGACGAGTCTGGCAAAATTAAAGCTTTCCAAGAAAAACCTTCTGTAGAAGAAGCTCTGAGTACCGACATCAACACTGGTATTTATATTTTTGAACCAGAAATATTCAATTACATCCCTTCGGGCGAGGAGTACGATATCGGTTCGCAGTTATTCCCCGCGCTAGTAGCAGCAGGTGCCCCTTTTTACGGGATTAGCATGGACTTTGAGTGGGTGGATATCGGCAAAGTTCCTGACTATTGGCGGGCAATTCAGAGCGTGCTGCTGGGCCAAGTTAAAAATGTTTCTATTCCGGGAATTGAAGTACGCCCCGGCATTTACGCGGGTTTGAATGTAGCTGTTAACTGGGATAAGGTTGATATTACTGGGCCTGTTTACATTGGCGGGATGACGATCATTGAGGATGGAGCAAAAATTATCGGCCCGACAATGATCGGCCCAAATTGTTGGCTTTGCAGTGGCGCCACTGTGGAAAACAGCGTGATTTTTGAGTATTCTCGTTTGGGCCCGGAGGTGCGGTTGGTTGACAAACTGGTGTTCGGGCGCTACTGCGTTGATAAAACTGGGGCTGCGATCGATTTGCAAGCGGCTGCTCTCGATTGGCTCATTACTGACGCTCGCCAAGTTTTACCGACTCAACACGGAGAAGAGCGGCGGGCGATATCGGAAATTCTCGGTCATGGTGCATAATTGCTAATTGCTAATTGCTAATTGGCAATTGCTAATTACTCAAGGTAAGGTGCGCTAGGCGCACCCTACTTTTACATTTATGATCTCAGCTTTTAATTCTGGTAAAGTGCTTAGGTGGCACGCTACATTTTAAGACTGAAGATAAGTATATTGGCTGAGACTCCGCTCGTAATTTTGTAGCAAAAGTTGGGCCTCGGAAAGAGTAATTTTATTTTGCTGCAAAGCTGCTTCTGTCTGACGGCGGATGCTTTCAACCAAATTTTCTGAATCGTACTGTACGTAGCTGAGGACTTCTTTCATAGTGTCTCCTTTCACAACGTGTTCGATATGATAGCCAGAAGGTGTTAGCTGAATGTGAACTGCATTAGCATCGCCGAATAAGTTGTGAAGGTTGCCCATAATTTCTTGATAAGCACCTCCCAAAAATAGCGCCAAATAGTAAGGTTCTCCAGGTTTAAGAGTATGCAGTTCCAAAACCGACTTCACATCTCGTAAATCAATAAATTGGTCGATTTTGCCGTCGCTGTCGCAGGTTAGATCGGCTAAAATACCGCGTTGAGTTGGTTCTTCGTCGAGTCGGTTAATGGGCATAATTGGGAACAATTGGTTAATTGCCCAACTGTCTGGGACTGACTGGAAAACAGATAAGTTGATGTAATAAATGGACGCCATCACCTTTTCTAAATCTTCCAAATCCTCCGATACATATTCTTTTTGCCGCGCGATTTTCTGTATTTTATCGCAGCAAGCCCAGTACAACTGTTCGGTTTTCGCCCGTTCCGCAATTCCCAAATAGCCTAAGTTAAATAAACTGACTGCTTCTTCCTTGAATTGGATGGCATCGTGATAAACTTCTTGGTAATTTTCGGGACTGATAGATTGGTAAATTTCGTAGAGATTGCGCGGAATTTGGTGGGCGTTTTCGTCTACTGGTTCGGGTACTTCTCTGGGGACATCGCTAGTACCGAGTACGTCAAAAACTAAGACTGATTGGTGAGAAGCGATCGCCCGCCCGCTTTCGCTAATGATAATTGGTACCGGGATTTTCCGCTCGTCGCAGGCATCTTTCACTCCCGCTACTACGTCGTTAGCGTAGTTTTGCATATTGTAGTTTTTGGAAGCGTGGAAGTTTGTTTTAGACCCGTCGTAGTCAACGCCGAGTCCGCCGCCTACGTCCAAGTAGTTCATATTAGCTCCCAATTTAGCTAATTCTACATAAATGTGGCTGGCTTCTCGAATGGCGTCTTTGATGACACTAATTGAGGAAATTTGAGAGCCGATGTGGAAGTGCAATAACTGCAAACAATCGAGCATTCCAGCTTTTTCTAGTTCGCCGACTGCACGGATAATTTCAGGAATTGTCAAGCCAAATTTTGCCCGATCGCCCGTGGAGCCTCCCCAGCGGCCCACGCCTTTGGTAGTGAGTTTTGCTCGGACTCCCAAAATCGGTTTAATGCCTAATGCAATGCTTGCGGCGATTGCGAGTTCTACTTCCTCTATTTGCTCCAGCACAATTACGGAAGTTTGCCCTAGCCGCTGCGCCAAAATAGCAGTTTCGATGTATTCGCGGTCTTTGTAACCATTACAAATTAACAAAGCGCCGGGAGTTTTCAATGTCGCCAAAGCTATCATTAATTCCGGTTTAGAGCCGGCTTCCAGTCCGAAGTGATGGGGTTCACCAAAACGCACCAAATCTTGAATTAATTGTCGGTGCTGGTTGCATTTAACTGGAAAGACACCGCGATAGACATTTTTGTAATTGTAGCGAGCGATCGCTCGGGCAAAACACGAATTTAAGCGCTCGATCCGGTCTTCCAAGATATCAGAAAATCGAATGAGCAGGGGCAAAGCCAAATTTCGCTGTTTCAGGGATTCTACCAGTTCGCACAAGTCGAGGGAACCGCCGCGATCGCCCTTGGGAGAAACTGTAACGTGACCGGCTGCATTGATCGAAAAATACGGTTCGCCCCAACCTTGAATGCGGTAGAGTTTCTCACTATCTTCTATTGTCCAAGATTTTTGTGGCAGTTGAGCCGCCGTTACCAAAGCACTGTCTGGTGCCGCCAAACTCGTGACTGTTGGCGAGTGAGTCGATAGCGGATCGAGATCGGAGAAAGCAGCGGTGGCTGGGGAACTCATCTTATCGGAAACCTCTTTTAGGACTGGTCAAATAGATAGTTTATCGCACATATCGGGTTTCCTGATGCAGTTGAAAAATCACTTTGGGTACACGGCCCGGCGATTTTAGATTTTAGATTTTAGATTTTAGATTTTTAGATTAAAGATTTTAGAATTGACTCCACAGATGGATGAAAATCGGGGATTGAACTAAAATCTCAACCGTGATTGCTCTCCAGGACTCATTTCTTCAAGCAAGTATCCGTATGTAGGTAAACTCGGAAACCCGGTTTCCGAGTTCACCCGCACCAAGAGAGTTGTCGGACGATCGATCGCCCGACACACACTAACCAAAAATCACCTCCGGCGGCGCCATGTCAGCCCCCATAACCAATCCCCCGTTATTAGACTTCTTCAAGCCCGGTTGAGGTGCTTTTTCTGGGGTCTTCTGAGCCGGTGCAACTGAGGCTGGCGGTGTCACCTGCGTTGGAGGTACTGCCTGTGCTCCTGGCACCACGGGTTGCTGCGACAGCCAACCCAAACCCCCTACAGCCCCAGCCATCAAAGCGGTGTAGCCGAGGTACAAATGCACCGGACGCATTTGAAAGCCTTCGGCTGACTCGGAATCGGAAACAGACACATACATACTGGGAATTGGACTCGCAGCGGGTTGGGGCAAAGCATTCGCCATAGCGCTGCCGTCTAGTCCCAAGGCGTCGCCGAGTCTGCGGATAAAACCTCTAACGTAAATATCTTGGGGCAGTTTGTCGATTTCCCCATTTTCGATCGATTCGATGTGGTGCAGCGGCACGAGAGTTTGACTGTGGAGTTGCTGCAGGGATAGGGAGCGAATTTGCCGTCCCTTACGCAATTCTCCACCCAACTCCCGCAGGCACTCTTCTCGCTGTTGAACGGCTAAAGCTGCTTGTTCTTCCTTGGTGAGTTTTTTCGGCTTTTTGGGAAAACCGAACCCTGGGAAGGATTTTCCGGGGACGGTGACAGGTGCAGGTGCAGCCGACTCGACTTTAATTTCGTCTTGGGGCCCTTGTTTGCTGTCTTCAGAAGTGTTACTTTCTCGATCGGAAATTTCAGTGTCGGATTCGGTTTGGGGCGGCGCTTCCACACTAGCGCTGCGCCAATAGAAGACAGGAAGAGCTACTGGTGGCTCCAATTCTTTAATTTCTGTCACCGTCTCAATGGCGGGACTTACAGCAGTAAAACTCTCTTGGGGTACTTGCTGTTCAATTTTGTTTTGTTTGGGAAATCTGTCAAATGCGAGCTTGACGGCTTCTCTGCTAACTGCTCTAATTAAAATTTCGGCAGCGGAAGCTGCTTCGCCCAACATTGTTTGCAAGCTAGCTAGAGCGTGGCTATAGGTGTCGCTACAGAGGAGTTCAGCTTCTATTTGACCTAGGACAGAACGAAAACTTTCTTGAGAAATTTCAATAGTTGGGTGATCTGTCACCCCATAATAAGCCTCGGGTTTCAGTGCCATGATATTCATGTTGTCTTGGTAGAAGGTATCTGAGTACGTTCTTCGACAGGTTGGCAGTGATTCCGGATGTAGGTTGGGGGAGTGAGGGAGAGTGGGAGGGTCGCAATTCCTGATTCGTGATTTCCGATTCCCAATTCCCACTTATCGATTCCCAATTCCCGATGCCAGTTTTCTATTGCTTGTGGATGCGATCGAGCAAAAAAAGAGCCCCGAAAATCCCGACAAAATGGGCAACAGTGGCGTGAGTATTGGCGAGTACCACAAATATATCTAGGGGCTGAATAAATCTGCCCACATCGACTGCGGCACCGAACAAGGCTTGCGGCTGAGCTAGAGATTTGGCTAAAAGCGTGCCGCTGATGGCTTCTGCGCCGATCAGCGTCAGCAGCATTCCTGACAAGTTGCTCCAAAGTGACAGCCGCACCTCTTTGATGGTGTCTGCTTTTTTGGGGCGGACAGCGTTAGCGGGCGATCGCAGTTGTCTCGACAAGCGGGTGAAGCGGAAAGAGCGATATACGCTGTAAGCGAGTACGGCTAGCCCGCAAATGGCAAAAAATACGCCCCCGCCGGTGCCGGCACTGTTTGAATTCGCTGCGGCGTTAGTGCTGGGGATGGCGAAGGGGATGGCAAAGAGCAAAATGATCGCCGCTACCACCCCTAGCACTAACTGTACCCAGAAGCAAACCCAGCCTGTTGTACGAAGGGCAAAGGCTACTCGCTGTACGGCGACAGGAAGCTTATCGTTATCTAACTGATTAGTCATATTTTGAGCGGATATAATTAATTGGCATTAGTTGGCAGCAGTTTTTTCTCTTCGGGGACGGTTGACGGCGCTTAACCCTCTTTATAATAGAAGTAGCAATGTTTAAGATTTGTAACTAACATTGGATTTCACATTTGAATAGCGTCGATCGCCAGGTACCCAAAGCAATGACACAACTACAACCCACCGTCACTCCGAAACTGGAACAGCCAAAGTTTGGCTTCAACAGCTACGCGGAACGCCTTAACGGTCGAGCCGCGATGATCGGTTTTTCTCTAACTTTAATTATCGAGTATGTCACAGGGCAGGGCTTGCTGTCCTGGTTAGGTCTCAACTAATTTTAGCTGTTTGGCGCGGTCAGCCTTACACTTTGTCTTGACTCGAACGGCAGCGGGCGTGACTTCTGCTGACCGCGACAAATTGGGGAATTGATTAAAATATTAATTACAAACAAGCCCAGCGACTTCTCTGTCGAGAGAGATCTGTTCCCGAATGCAATAGCTGGCTTTTGGAGGTGTATATGGGGTGGAATTTTGATTTAGACAAGCTTGGCAATTTTGCCTCGCTCCCGTACAATTCCCCACAGGCGAGAAGATTAATTTAGGTGAAGCTAGTCTTTGAGCTAGAAATCCCGATCGTTCCGCCAACTCTAAGTTTTAGAGCTTGTAAATAAATATAGAACAGAGTAAAACCAAATGAATGCTTCGTGGACGCGACTTTTGAGGTCAGCTTACCGTAGAGAACCAATTACCAGCTTTGTTGTGACAGTGGGCGTTGTCGATGCAGCCATCGGCAGCATGGGTGCGAGTGGCTCTTTATTGGCTTTTGGGCTGGGTACCGCTGGGGTGGCGATGGCTCTCCGCTGGTGGCAATTTTACCGCTCTGGAGCCGAACAACCCGCGCCTGCTCCGGAATACTATCTTCCTCCTCAGTCTTCTAGACCTCAGTTGCCCGTGCTTAATGTGTCTAAAAAAAATCCTCCTTATTAAGATTACCGGGCAATGGTGACTAGGCGATGTGCCGATCGACTCCCTGGATCTGAGGCACTCAAAGATAGGGCAAGAAAGTCTTTCGATCTTGGATGCTTGGTTTATGAATATTTCTGTTGCCGAGAAACTGTACAAAATTGGCTCTGTAGCTGCCTGTAGCGGTTTGTCGGTGAAAACTGTTCGTTACTATGAGGAGATGGGCTTGCTGTCTCCTGCGGTAAAGCGATCGCCCGCTGGTTATCGCTTGTTTGGCGAAACGGTATTTAACAGGTTGGCGTTTATTAAACGATCTCAGACTCTGGGTTTGAGCCTTCAGGAGATTAAGGATATTTTACAAGTTCGCGATCGGGGAGAGTTGCCTTGCTCTGAAGCGAAGCAGCATCTAACGGCTAAGGTAGAGGAAATTTCCGTGCAAATTGCAGCCTTAGAAACTTTGAAGGGGGAGTTGCAAGGCATTCTCAACTGCTGGCAAGAGCAACCCTCCCAGGCGAGCATTACTAACACGATTTGTCCGAACATTCAGCGGGATTGAGCAGCGGAAAGATACAAAAAAAGGGAAGGAATTATAGGTTTCCTTCCCTTGATGGTTTTGTTGGTGATTTTGTCGATCGTGTTGAGCTTTTAACTGTTTTCGCAGAGTTTGCTGTTGCTTTTTGAGTTGTCTAGCCCTGGCTGAGCCGCCTTTACCTTTGGAGTTTCTACCCTCGCTGCGAGGAGACTCCCAACTTTTTAGTCTCATGTTTTTAAGTGTTTGCACTACTTCTATAATACACCGCCAGATTTTCACTGTCAAGTATTTTTTAGACTGATGTTTTCTAGTATCAACTTTTGACTGATGGGGATTTGCTACTGACATAGCGATTGTGCGCCCA
Source organism: Microcoleus sp. S13C4 (assembly GCF_036700865.1). Lineage (NCBI taxonomy): Bacteria > Bacillati > Cyanobacteriota > Cyanophyceae > Oscillatoriales > Microcoleaceae > Microcoleus > Microcoleus sp. S13C4. Next base: position 74,798 of record NZ_JAUBPS010000018.1, on the reverse strand, counting down.
TTGCCTGCGGCTGGTTACATCTACGCGCTTTTTGACAATTTGGGATGTAAGGGCGATCGCGCTTTTTGACAATTTGGGATGTAAGGGCGATCGCTATTAGGTCATTATTCCGCACTGTTTGCTAAAATTATTTAAGTCAGCTTTAAAAACTGCCATGACCCAAGCTACCTCAATAACAACTGAATATCAAATAACTGTGAGTTCTCCAGTCTGGCAAAGAGTTGAGCAAATTGCCGGAGAATTTAATTTGTCAGTTTCTGAACTATTGGAACAGATAGGCGAAGGTCAACTGAAAGTTGTTGCGGTTGCAACTAATTCGGAAAAAATCAGCGATCGAGATATTGCAAATGCTTTCATTTGGTTAGCCGCGCAAACTAATGTAGAAATCAATGTCTACAAGCTACAAAAACTCATGTATTACGCTCAAGCTTGGTATTTAGGAGTTTACGGCACGCCACTATTTGATTCAGATTTTCAAGCAGGGATTCACGGGCCGGTGATTCCTGATTTATTAGAAAAGTATCAACGCCAATTTAGCTGGGCACCAATTACAGAGAAAATCGAACAACCAAAAGTACCCCAAAAAGTTGGCCAATTTCTCGAAGAAGTTGCGGAGGCATATTTTGAGTATGATGATGAAACTTTGGAACGCATGATTTGCAGTGAAATGCCTTGGCTAGAAGCGAGAGGGAATGTACCCAGAGACGAATCTTGTCATGGGATTATTTCTCACGAATCGATGAAAAAATATCATTCGGGTCGTGTCTTCTCTAAACAATAGAAGCAAGGGCGATCGCGCTTTTTGACAAATTGGGATGTAAGGGCGATGGCGATTTCTAGTAACTAGGATATCAGCAGCTAGGATTTGGGCTTAATCTCTGGCAATTTAAAACTTAATTGGTAATATGGATAAAATTAAGGAGTTTCTGTTTTAATTCTATTGCTTATTAGCGTGTAGTTTTTTTGATAATCAGCAAGCTTTTCTTTAGCTTGAGCTTCCACAAATGTACCTTGAGGAATAGCATTTAACAAGTTGAGCGCCTGCTGCAATTTTGATTGAGCATTCTGCCAGACTTCTTTAGGATGAGGTGGATTATTCACCATGATGGCAGCTTCCCATGCTAGTTTTTGGGCGGATTCTAAATTAGTGGCTGCTTTCTGTTCAGTGACAATTCTATTAGTAATCGCCTGATAGTTAGTTCGATAAACACTTAGCTTTTCTTGAGCTTGAGTTGCAACAGGCGAATTATCGGGAATTGCCTCTAACAATTTGATTGATTCCTGCCACTTCCCTTGTACTTGCTGCCAATTTTCTAGTGGATGGGGTGGATTTTGAGTCATAACGGCAGCTTCCATGGCTAGTTTTTGAGCGACTGCTAAATTTGTTGCTGTTGGGTCTGGCTGAGGAATAGGTGTTAAGGTGGGTGAAGGTTCATAATTTGGTTTTTGCTCCCCAACATTTAGAGGAATTCCCGAATTTGGTATTGTCTGCTGACTCGGTGAAATTTGAAAGGTAGTTTTCCAGCCGATAAAACCCAAAACTCCTAGAGCCAGTGTGGATAGTATCAGTATCCAGCCACTTCTACCCCCGCGTCTTTGCTCTGAAGACATGGTACGGTCAATAGGATTTAGAGATTCTCCTGTCTGTGTGGATCTTTCGCTTTGCTTACGACTAGGTTTTTTTTGTTCCTTGTGACGGCGTTCTTTTTCTAGGTGTTTAAGAGATTGTTCGCCCTGTCCTCTTAAGCTATTAGCCCGGTCATTTAAAGTATTAGCTTTTTCTTTTAAAGATACACATTCATTCAAGATAATTCCTAATGTTGTAGTTTGACCCTCATAAGATATAATAAGCCCATGCTCTTCATCAAACCATTCTATCGCAAACACTGATTCCCCAAAGTAAGATATAAAAGCTTTTATGCGCTCAATTGGCTCGACATTACGTTCAAGATTTTGTACGATAGTATCCAGTTTTGGCTGAACCTGTTTTAGCTGTTCTTGAGCTACCTTTATTTGCTGAACCTGTTGCCTTAAACTTTGCTCTTCATCAAAGTCTATATGAATTCTTAAATTTTCATCAATTTGCCTTACTTCTTCTGGGACACTTAGAGATTTCCTTTCCCATTCTAGTTTGATCAATAATTGTGAATCATTTAAAATATTTTCTGCTATATTCTTTAGACCATCGCCCCACTCAATTAAGTTTTCAACATTTTCTATTAAGTCAGCAAGAGACGTTTCCTTATCTGGATCGCCCAATTTTTCAGCAAGTAAGCCACTCCCTGCCGATACAAGTGCATCTACTAAAAATCCACCAGGTATTAACCAGCCTGCAACTGCCCCTAACAAAGGTATCGCTCCCAAAAATCCTTTATTGAATCTCTCATTATTTAATACTTGTTCAAGTTCCTTGCCAATAGTATTTAGTCGCTTTAGAAGATTATCAATCTTCCCAATTTCACGTCTGATTTCGCTAGGATTGCCAATAGTAAGTTTCATTTCCTCGGCAATTTCTGGCAGTTGCTTTAGAAGGTTTTCAATGTCAGCCATGATTTACTCTCCTTTAGAGTGGGGGAATCCCCACTCTAGTTTATCAAAAATCGTTTAACAGCTAGCTAATTAAAACTTCCACTCGTGGTTTGGATCGGCGAGAGCAGCCTGCACAGAAGATAAATTAGCCAATTCTTTAAACGGGCTAGACTTCGCAAGTTCTGTAATCGAATGTAATGCTAATCCCAGTTGCTCATTATTACCCGATGCTATTGCTCGATCGACAACATCGAAAAGTTGCTGAAAATTTTTCGATCGTTCATCAAAGGAGCGATCGAGGTACTCCATTAACAAGTCACGTTGAGCTTTAATCTTGGCGAGGCTTTCCTTTTCCCAAGCTTGGATTTCACGGCGCTTTGTCCGCTCTTGTTCAGCGATTTGCTTGTACTCGAAGTAATGTGCAATAAGTTGCTGCAAGGCATCAGCACCGCTAACAAACGCTGCCATTTTGCTCATTGTTAATTTCCTCACAGATTCCGGTATTTTGCTTGAATATTAGCCACGGCCGAATTCAGATTTCCTTGGCTGTCTAACACAGGGGTTTTCATAATTTCTACAAGGCCTTTCACCAGTAGGGCTACCTGTTGAAACTTAGCAGCATCTTGAACTCGATCAAAGGGTTTTGATTTAAGTTCGTTGAGAAGTAGAACAACGTGGCTATCTAACTCAGACACTAATGTACCTAATTCTTTGACTCGCCGTTCGACTTGTCGGATGAAATCTCTAGCCTCTTCTATTTTGGCAACTTCAACGTTAACCTGAGCTTCGTGTTCACGTGCTTTCGTTAAAGCTTCCTCACCTTTACCTGCAATTTGGAAACCGCCAACAGCTAAAGCAGGGCCAAGTGCAATACCTCCGAGTACAGCGCCACCTAGTGCCATGCTGCCACCGCCTAACCACGCCGCCACACCAGACATACCGAGTTGAGAAACAGCTACATTGGTACTAAACAAGCCAAAAAATTGAGGAACTGCAACTGTCCCAAAAGTTTGGGCCACGCCTACTGCTGTAGCACCAGCAGCCGCGCCTGCCCCTGCAGATGAAGTCACACCTTGAAATACTTCCTGATCTTCGAGCGCGACAGTTTTGTATTCTTTTAGCTGCTGAATTGATATGCCTTCTAGTCCAGCTAAAAATTTCATATCACTTTGGGAAGCTTTCTGGCCAATGCGTTCGATGAAAGCCACAAACCGCCCAATAGTACGATGCCTTACACGAATTTGCAGTTGACCGTAAACTTCTGCTAATCTGTTGGCTGCTTCCCAGTCTACTTTTAGATCGCTGACTGCTTTCTCGTGTCGATGTTGGGCTCGTTCTCCTATTTCCTTGGCTTCATTCATTTTGCCCATGCCTTCAGAGCCTTTAACCGATCCATACGCAGCCCCAGCCGCAGCTAAAACGCCCATAATAAACGGAATTACAAAAATCATAAACCACTCCTTTTATTCCCAGTAAATCAATCACCCAAAGACACGTTTAGCTCCCAGTTTTTATCCTCCATCTCTTGATATGAATATGTTAAATCGCCTCGCCTACCGATCTGAATTGTGTAAAACTCTGCTTTTCTTATACCATTCACTTCGATATAAAATTGGCAGTGGTTATCAGATATTATTTTACCTATGCCTAACTCTCCAGTCGCAATAGTTTCTCCTTTATGATCTTTTACTAGCACCTGCCTACCACTTTTAATATCCCCGTAACCTCCTTTTCCATTACAAAACTGACCCACTCCACCGAAGAAGTCATCCTTGAGTGTTAGTGAGCCTTTAATATTGTGATTGAAACCTACAAAAGGTATTCCTTTAAAGGTTAAAGTTACTAAGACAATAACTCCTACTATAATCAAACGTTTTTGACGCTCTGGATTTTCATTAAGATAATGTTTGCCGATGTCTAACAATTCGTTAAATTTTCGTTCTCTAAGCAAATCAATAATCGGAGTCAATAGATCAGTCAAATTTGCAAATTTATCTGTTGATAATTTTTTTGAATCTGAACTAACCTCTGCCTTTAGCTCAAACTCTCGATTCCAAGCGGGAAAATCCTCACCCGCCTGCTGCCCGTAAACCTTCACAGAAGCGATCGCCCCCGCCTTCAAATTCATCAACTCCCTGCGGACAATCCTGATAGAAGCCTCCTCATCAGGAACCCGATCGCCCTCCAGCATCACCTGTAAACAACCATCTTGCAAACTCGCAGTCGCCGTAATCCCCTTGTTTTGCAACGGAAGATTTAACAGACTGGCTATCGCCTCCACATCCCCAAGCTTAGCCCGTTCCTTCAAACTAAGCTGAGTTGACTCCGTATTTTCACTATGACTTTCTCGCCCCTCTGTAACATCCGTAACAGGCAACTTTAGCCCCGCCACTTCAAACTCTTGACTCCACGCCGGCACCTTCGCGCCCGTCTGTCGCCCGTAAAGCTTAACTTTCTCAATCGATGCAGCCCCCAAACCAGCGATCGACTTACTCACCCACGGGGCCAAGACTTGCTGACTAGGCGCTTCTGCCGATTCCAGCATCACCTGTAAACAACCATCCTTAAGGGAAGCTGCGGCGGTGATGCCCTTGGCTTGTAGCTGGCGGTTCAGCAGAAGCGCGATCGCCTTTGCATCTCCCTGTTTCGCGATTTCCAAAATATTCGGTTGTGTCATAACAGGTAGATAACGGTAGCGCTTAGCAAAACGTTTTGTTGTCTTAAGTATAAATTCTTTCCTAAATGCCAAAGCTTGTCAAGCCATATAAAGTCATATTTAGTAGTTTTTTTCCATCCCAACTAGGCCATAAAAAGTCACATTTAGTTGGTTGCTACTGAAAAAGTCATATTTAGTTGGGTTACAATCAGGTCAACCCTTTGCATCTACGTGACCGATGGACGTTGAAGAAGCTTTAGAATTTGTAGACCATCTAGCTTTGACTACTACGGGAAAACATTTAGATAGTCTGCAAAAGTCTATTTTACGTGGTGCTTGGGACAATCAGAAATATAAAGAAATTGCACAGCATCACAACCGTTCAGAGAAATACGTTAAAGAGGTTGGCTTTAAATTATGGAAACTTCTATCAGTTGCATTAGAAGATGAAGAGGTTTGCAAAGCAAATATTAGAGAAAAATTACAAAATTGGCGATTTTCCAATATCTCATGTTTCGGGAAAGACTATATACAAATCGGTAGCGTCTCCGCTGAGACTTTGCACTCTCTAAAAATCTCACAACCTGAACCGCAAGACAAGGAGAGATTTAACGAAAAAACAAGCAATTCCGAACCTGAAGTACATTTAGATTTAGCTGATGCACCAGATCCCAACCTATTCTATAACCGCACATCTGAACTCACCACCCTCGAAAACTGGATTTTAGGCCGCACCCGCCTCATCACCATTTTAGGCTTATCCGGTATTGGCAAAACCGCCCTTACTCTCCAACTAATCTCACAAATTCAACACGAATTCGATTACATCATCTGGCGAAGTCTCCGCAACTCTCCACCCCTGGCATCACTCCAAACCGACTTAATTAAATTCTGTAGGGGCGGTGTCCCCGTGCCCGTTCCCTATCCCGAAGAAAGGGCAACCACGGGGGGATTGCCCCTACTAGAATATTTACGATCGCACCGCTGTCTCATCATCCTCGATGATATCCAAACCATCTTCAGCAGCCAACAACTCGCAGGAAATTACCAACCTGGATATGAAAATTACGGCGCATTCTTCAAACAAATAACCGAATCATCCCACAACAGTTGCTTAATCCTCCTGAGTTGGGAAAAACCCAGAGAAATCGCCGCCTTAGAAGGCGAAAACCGCCCCTGCAAATCTCTGCTACTCAACGGTTTAGGCCCCGAAGCACAAGAAATATTTAGAGAAAAAGGTTTAGCAGAACCGGAGAAATGGTCAGAACTAATCGATCTTTACCGAGGCAATCCCTTATGGTTAAATATAGTTGCTACTTTGATTCAAGACTTATTCGGCGGTAGCGTTTCCGAATTCCTCTCCTATGATACCCTATTCTTAGGAGATTTAGAATCACTCCTGCACCAGCATTTCGATCGCCTAACCGCATCCGAACAACAGGCGATCGAATGGCTAGCAAGTACCCCCGAACCAGCCGACATCTCAAAAATACCAGAAAACCTGCAACTATCACCGCCAGAACTCTTGAAAGTCATACAATCTTTAGGACGACGGTCATTAGTTGAAACAGTAAAACAAAACGGGCGATCGCACTTCACGATCGAGCCAGTAATCAGAGAGTATATAACAAACAAAAAATGAAAATCGCCACCTGGAACGTCAACTCAATCCGCACCCGCCTAGAACACGTTACAAGCTGGTTGCAAATAAACTCTCCAGACGTTCTTTGCCTCCAAGAAACCAAAGTTATAGACAAAGACTTCCCCCTAGAACCCTTCATCAACCTCGGCTACAACTGCTACATTTCCGGTCAAAAATCCTACAACGGCGTCGCTATCTTTAGCCGATCGCCCCTAACGCAAATCAGCACCGGATTTGCTCCCATTCTCGGCGACGAAACCGCAGGTATTTTTGACGAACAAAAACGCCTAATAGCCGGGGTTATAGACGATATTCGCATTATTTGCGTATACGTTCCCAACGGTTCCGAAGTTGGCAGCGAGAAATATGAGTACAAGCTAAAGTGGCTCAAACTGCTGCAAGAATACCTCAAAATAGCACTAGCCAAATCGCCCAACTTGTGCATTTGCGGCGACTTCAACATCGTCCCGGACGATCGAGATATCCACAATCCCAAAGCCAATGCTAACTCCGTCGGCCTATCAGTAGCCGAGCGCCTCGCACTCACAGAAATCATAGAATTAGGATTAAACGACCCCTTTCGCAAATTCACCACAGAAGGCGGCCATTATAGCTGGTGGGACTACCGCGCCGCCGCATTTCCACGCAACAACGGCTGGAGAATCGACCACCATTATCTCAGCCCTCCCCTGTACGAAGAAGCAAAAAACTGTACAATAGACATTGCTCCCAGAAAATTAATCAAACCCAGCGACCACGCCCCCGTAATTGTCGAAATTTGATTTATGAGTTATAAATAAAACTAAGGCAAAAGAAACCCGTTTTCTACCATAAATCTTAGGTTTAGCAACGATAAAGTTAAGAAACCAGGTTTCTCGATCCTATGCGTAAGTCCAGATCCAGTTAATAACAACCAACCACTAAAAATCATGTTCTTAGTAACCGGAGCAACAGGCGCACTAGGCCGCCGAATTGTACGAGAAATCAGACAGCAAGAAAAGCCTGTCCGCGCATTCGTTCGCCTCGCATCTCGCTACTCTGAACTAGAAAACCGAGGCGCTGAGATTTTTATCGGCGACTTAAAACAAGACAAAGATATTAAAAAAGCCTGCCAAGGAGTGCAGTACATCATCAGCAGCCACGGCACCGGCGGCGACGTTCAAGCAGTACACTACCGCGCTAACAGAGAATTGATCGACTGCGCCAAAGAAGCAGGAGTGCAGCACTTTGTCTTTCTTTCGGTACTGGGAGTCGATCGAGGATACGAAGATTCCCCAGTATTCAAAGCGAAGCGAGAAGTTGAAAAATACCTGCAAAACAGCGGCTTGAATTATACAATCTTGCGGCCTGCCGGTTTTGCTTCCAGCTTGTTACCCCTAGCAGAAAGATTTCGAGAAACCGGACTTTACCTGCTGATTGGCGACGGCAAAAACCGCACTTCTATTGTCAGTACCGACGACTTAGCAAAGATTGCCACAGACTCGGCAACAGTCGAAGGCGCGCGCAACCAAATTCTGCGAGTCGGTGGCCCGGATGTGCTGACAAGAGACGACATTCCCCGGATTTTTGCACGCATATTCAATCGCGAACCGATGGTAATCAACCCGCCGCTGGTTGTGTTTGACGGTTTGAGAAATGCCTTGGGTTTATTGAATCCTCAAGCTCAAAAAGACTTAGGAACTTTGCGGGTATTGCTGGGTAACGAGTATTTCTGCACTCCCGAAGAAGTGCAAAACTTGGAATCAATCTATGGCCTGAGAATGGAATCCTTAGAAAGCTTTTTGCGGCGCAACTTAAGCGTTTAAAAGACTCGTTGGCGGTTTCGCTTTACCGCAACTGCCAACATTTTAAGCAGACATAGGCACTGCTTCAACACCACCAATATAGCTCGTAACTGCGATCGGCGGAGAAGTGGGCTTAGCAATCAAATAACCTTGGACAAAAGTTGCTCCCCGCTGCCGTACCCACTCTAACTCCTCCAAAGTTTCCACACCTTCAGCAATAGTTTTAATTTCTAATTGAGCGGCAATTTCTAACATCTTTTCAGTAATTAGTGCCTTATAATAATCTTGATGGACGTTGCGAATCAATTCCATATCCAACTTAATAAAATCAGGACGCAGTTGGTGCATCAAATTTAAATTAGAAGAACCGCTGCCAAAATCGTCCAGGGCAATTAAAAATCCCGCTTCTCGGTAAAACCTCAGAATCTTAATCAAGTGATCCATATCAGGAGGGTGCTGAGATTCCCCTACTTCAAAAACAATATTGCTGTGAGGAATTCCCGATTCATCAATAGCCTGTACTGTCCTTCGCAGGCACGTAGCGGGATCGTAAACTGAAGTAGGAGAAAAATTAATAAAAAGTAGTTCTTTGAGCTCGTGCACTTTGGCTTCGTGGATAGCGCGAGTCCGGGCTAAAACATCTAGTTGAAAAATTAGGCCTGCTGATTCTGCTTGGGCAAAAATCCGACCCGGATAAATTAAGTTTCCCTGCTCGTCAATTCCTCGGAGCAGCGCTTCTTGGGCAAAAATTTTGGAAGTATCTGAGGTATAAACAATGGGCTGAAAATGTGTAGTAATGCGTTCTTCGGACAATAAATCTAACAGCCAATCAGAGTTACTCAAATTAATAAAATAGTCTAAGGAAGTGCTGCGATAAAAATCGCTAAGTTTTGGCTGTTCAACTTCGCTCATCCACAAAACTTTTGTCTCTTTCAACTCTTGAGTTGTCAGCACCGATGATGCTAGGGCGTTAAACTTTTCTTTTTCTATTCCCTCAAGCATAATGTACAAACACTTGCTCTCTTCTAACAGCCGGAATTCAAATTCAGCTTTGGTTAGTGCAGAAATAACCTTGGTCAGCGTGTGCGATACTGGAAACCATAGGTATAGACCTCCCCTGCCCTCTATTTTTTCGGGTACTGTTTCGCAGCGAGAGCAGGAGCCGAAGGCTTTGCCACTTTTTTGCATTGGAATATCCTCCGGTTTCTGGGTGACTTTAAAGAACAGTTAGTAATAGACTGTTATTATAACCTCATTCAGCTATTGATACATCTATCTCAAGATGTAAATCTTAAAAAACTTGTATTTAAGAATTATTGCAGTATTTATACTTGCCTCTGGTTTCCAACCTTGGTCAAAGTTCTCAGCATTGAGCAAGTACCTGTGATTAAACACTGTCGCTAATCATCACAGAGGGAGAAGGCAAAGACTTGTTCTCTACTCTCTAATGCTGCTCTGATTGTTTACGTTTTATTCTATAATTCCCTCTGCCAAAACAGTCGCTACAGTTGATTTTTTAGCAAAGGGCAATTAACACGCCCGTGAAGCGCAGCTATCCCGTATGGAATCGCCCCACCGACTAATTTATGCGTACCACAAATCTACACACCCGGACGATCGCCCAAAACAAAGTCACTTGCTGCGGAATATCCAATTTAATTTTATAATCGGGATGACAGGATTTGAACCTGCGACCCCCTCGTCCCGAACGAGGTGCGCTACCAAGCTGCGCTACATCCCGAATTTAGTCAATAGATTTTTAGCTTATCACACTCAAGTTAAAATTGAGCAAGCTCGTATATAATTATTTGTAAAATACTACTCAGGCGGAGACAGACGTGACAGTTAAGCCCCAGTGGTTGCGAGTTAAAGCCCCCCAGTGGGAGCGCGTCGGCAACGTCAAAGAAATTTTGCGGGATTTATCCCTGAATACGGTTTGCGAGGAGGCCTCGTGTCCGAACATCGGCGAATGCTTCAACGCAGGTACTGCGACATTTTTGATTATGGGCCCGGCTTGTACCCGCGCCTGTCCTTACTGCGATATCGATTTTGAGAAAAAGCCCCAACCTTTAGATCCCACAGAACCCCAAAGATTGGCGCAAGCGGTGCAGCGGCTAAAACTCAACCACGTCGTGATTACCTCTGTGAACCGGGACGATTTGCCGGATGGGGGCGCGTCTCAGTTTGTCGAGTGCATTCAAGCAGTGCGATCGGCGATGCCCGATACAACTATAGAAGTTTTGATTCCCGACTTGTGCGGCAACTGGCAGGCTTTAGAAATTATTCTCGCAGCCCGGCCAGAGGTACTCAACCACAATACCGAAACCGTCAAGCGACTTTACCGCAAGGTGCGGCCGCAAGGAAAATACCATCGCACTTTGGAACTATTGCAGCGAAGCCGCGAACTCGCACCTGGGGTGTATACCAAATCCGGCATCATGGTGGGACTCGGAGAAACAGACGCCGAAATTCGGGAGGCGATGCAGGACTTACGGGCTGTCGGCTGCGATATTTTAACAGTTGGACAGTATCTGCAACCGACTCAAAAGCACTTGAATGTAGAAAACTTTGTGCCTCCAGAACAGTTTGATGCTTGGAGAAAGTTTGGCGAATCTTTGGGATTCTTGCAAGTTGTCGCTTCTCCCTTAACTCGCAGTTCCTATCACGCCGAACAGGTGAGGGAACTGATGAAACTTTACCCACGCTAGCAATTTTAATTTGAGTTGACTCGCGCCCGATCGTACCATTCTCACTAAAACCCGCTTAACCCGGTAACAGCGAGGAGAAACCTGCGCTTTCTATGCAAGCCGAGTGCCAAAAAACCCGGTTTCTGATCTTGGTTATTTTCGAGGAGATCACCGGGGAAGCAGCAGCCAACAGCAAAACAATTATCGGTCGATCGCCCCCTCAAAGTCGCGACTTACGCAAAAGACATCCCGAAACCGGGTTTCTTGCTCAAACTTCTAGGTTTTAATCCAGAAATTTGAGCAAGAAACCCGGTTTTTGCGTCAGTCAATAACTCGGTACTGCGGACTATAGCAACTCTGAAGCTCATATGCTGTAATGGATTAAACTTCTGCGCTCACAACAGCGTATTTAATCAAGAGCGCCGAGTTATATAAAGTTTTATTAAAAAAATGGCTAATTTTCCGAAGTGATCGGGAACCAGGTTATTGGTGATGAAGATTAACTTAACTTCTGACTAACGTCACTTGTTTCTAGCCAGTCACTATCTATACTAGCTACATAAACAAAGAAGTACAACACACTTTTCGGGCCTTCAACCTGTTACATCAGAAAGTTCTTAGCGTTTTCCAGAATCTTGGTAAAACAAGTGGGGCAGCAAAAGTTCGATCTCTCCAACAGCAGAAAAGTCAGGAAAGTTAGTAAAGAAACACAAAGCGGTGATGCTTCGTCTTAACCAAGTGGGCATCTTAATTATAAATAACCGCTAAGCGTAGCATCTTTTCACCCGGAGCAACTGAGAAAATCACTATGCCAGCCACCTCTTTTTACGCTGAAGCTGAATTCGACGAACAACTGCGAGTCAATCCCTTGCAAGGTGATGTGTTGGATGAAGATGCTGAAGAAGCTGGAGACGAACTGCTCGACCAAGACCCAGCAGAGACAGAAGATGCAGACCCAGCAGCAAAATTGCAAAAAAATGCCAGCCGCCGCACTACAGATTTAGTGCGCCTGTACCTCCAAGAAATAGGTCGGGTTCGTCTCTTGGGTAGAGACGAAGAAGTCTCGGAAGCTCAAAAAGTTCAGCGCTATATCAAATTGCTGGAATTACGCAACACCGTCGCATCCCAGGAAGATGGGCTAATTGCGCGCTTCGTGCATTTAATTGAGGTGCGCGATCGCTTGTCCGCACAGTTGGGACACAAACCTTCCTTGGAACGCTGGGCCTTAACTGCCGGTGTCGGTGACGTGCCGGAACTCAAGCGAATTATGTCCGAAGGCAAGCGCCACTGGGCCGAGTTAGCCGAGATGACCGTCGAGACGATCGAAAAAATTCAAGCTGAAGGCGTCGAAGCTAAAGACCACATGATTAAGGCGAACCTGCGCCTGGTGGTTTCGGTGGCGAAAAAATATCAAAATCGCGGTTTAGAATTACTCGACTTAATACAAGAAGGTACTCTCGGACTGGAGCGAGCTGTAGAAAAGTTTGATCCGACGCGGGGCTATCGGTTTAGCACCTATGCCTACTGGTGGATTCGGCAGGGAATTACGCGGGCTATCGCCACTCAAAGCCGCACTATTCGCCTCCCCGTCCACATCACCGAAAAACTTAACAAAATCAAAAAAGCCCAGCGCAAAATTTCTCAAGAAAAAGGTCGGACAGCTACGATCGAAGATATCGCCGTCGAGTTGGACATGACGGCCTCCCAAGTCCGAGAAGTTTTGCTGCGAGTCCCCCGTTCTGTTTCTCTCGAAACTAAAGTAGGCAACGAAAAAGATACAGAGTTGGGCGACTTGCTCGAAACCGACAGCATCTCCCCAGAAGAAATGCTGATGCGAGAAGCTCTGCACCGGGACTTACAGCAACTGCTGGCAGATTTGACCAGCCGGGAGCGAGATGTAATTTTGATGCGCTTTGGTTTGGGCGACGGACACCCCTATTCGCTGGCAGAAATCGGTCGCGCGCTCGACTTGTCCCGCGAGCGAGTCCGCCAAATTGAAGCCAAAGCTTTGCAAAAACTCCGCCAACCCAAGCGTCGCAACCGCGTGCGCGACTATCTGGAGTCTCTGACTTAAATTGGGCCGGTCAGTCAGCGCGATTAATCAGGGAGCAAGGCATTTGGCACTTGTGCAGAAGGCATGAGGCATGAGGCAGAAGTAACAATATTTACTTCTAAACAACTTCTCTGTCCTCTGCAGCAAGTCAATCGATTTTAGATTTTAGATTTTAGATTTTAGATTAAAGAATTGAAGCATTGGCCCCACGCATAAATTCGGGGGGCAAGTTTCATCGGATACAGGTTTTTTATTTCTGGACGGATGAATCCGGGGGCTTGTATCCTGGATGCTTTCAGTCATAAAGCTTGTTAAAAGTCAAAAAATATCAAAAACCAAATTTTTTCCTCAATCTTTTTTCAATAAGCAGCGATATTTGCAAAATATCTCGATCGTTGTGTATTATTGTCAATAGGCAGACTTTCTTGAGAGGGTCACAATGGCACTTTACACCGCGTCTTCATTCAAATCCGAACTCAATGACAAAGGCTGGCGGATGACTCCCCAACGGGAAACCATCTTGCACGTTTTTCAGAACCTCCCCAAAGGCAATCACCTGAGCGCCGAGGATTTGTACACTTTGTTAAAAAATCGCGGAGAAAACATTAGCTTGTCCACCATTTACCGAACTTTAAAGTTAATGGCAAGGATGAGCCTGCTCCGAGAACTCGAACTAGCCGAAGGTCACAAACACTATGAAATAAACCAGCCTTACCCGCATCACCACCACCACCTAGTCTGCGTTCAGTGCAACAGAACGATCGAATTTAACAACGATTCGATTTTGAAAATGGGCATGAAGCAAGCTGAAAAGTCTGGGTTGCACCTGCTAGACTGCCAGTTAACCATTCATACGGTGTGCCACGAAGCTTTGCGGATGGGATGGCCGTCTTTGGTTTCCAGCAATTGGTCTTGTCCGAGGTCGATCGCCCAGAACGGCAGCAGCGCCCCGGATTCAATCGAGTGAACATAGCCTATTTTCGCATTTCAAGTACGGATTGTTACAAGTTTTAACAAAAATTGGTAGCCCAAGTGCGCTCACAGTTACGCGGAAACCGGGTTTCTTCAGAAAAATACATCATTTCAGGAATGAGTCGGAAACGAGAAACCCGATTTCTTTGATGTAGTGTCCGTAAGCCTGGAGCTAAAAAGTTTGGCTCAACAAATCGTCGCTGCTGACCCCGTAACTGCGCTGAGCTCGATCGAGGGCATCTCTCGTCGGAGTATCAAAAACTCCGCTGATCGAGCCTGTGTAAAAGCCGAGGTCTTGCAGCCGCCTTTGTAATTGCTGAATGCTCGATCGAGAGTTGAAACTGCTGCTAATTGGAACAGCAGGAACAGCTACCCGACCAGCTAATCCGTTTTGGAGTTCCGCCAAAGTTGCGGGAGTGGCAATACCCGTAGCCGGTGACAAATTGCGTTCCTGCTGAAACGACAGCACCGCAAACTCGGTCTCGGCTCCAAATACTCCGTTCACCGGGCCGGGGTTTTTGCCCAGACTTCTGAGCGCAGACTGAAGTTGTCGGACAGCAGGCCCAGTATCGCCCCGTCGCAGACCAGTGGCGATTGGCTGCACAGGCGCTGCTGCCTGCCTGTTGCCTTGTCGCAAAGCCGATCGAGTGCTGCGATCGACTCTGCCAGTCCCGAACAGCCCGCTATCTCTCTGAAACCGGATCAAAGCTGCTTGAGTTGGTCGATCGAACCAACCGTGAATCTGGCTCCTGTAATAACCCAATTCTTGCAGCCGCCGCTGCACAAATTCTACTTGTCGGCCTCTGTCGCCCAACTCTAGAAAATCTCCGGCATTACTCTGTTGGTCATCTTCCTTAGTCCATGAGGTAATTTCAGCTTGCCTCATCTGGGCATCGATAGCAGTCAAAGTAGCAGTGTCAGCGCAGCCGTCAGAAACCAGATTGTAATCTTGCTGAAAACGAGTCACAGCGTAGAGAGTGCGTTCCCGAAACTTACCGTCAACGCCGCCTTCAAAATAGCCTAAAGCTTTTAATTGCCGCTGGATCAAGTCTACCGTCGCCCCTGTGTCCCCGAAGCGCAGCCCCCTGCAACCGCCATTTCCCGAAATATCCCCCGGAAGCGTAACGGGGGGAACCGGCCGGGTGGAACCAAACAGCAAAGCTAAAGTTTGCCTATCGGCAACTCCTGTCACCCGCAGTCGATTAATTCGCTGGAAGTATCTAACGGCATTTTGAGTAACTTCGCCAAAACTCCCTGTAGGATGCGCGCTGAAGTAGCCTAGCTGCTTCAACCTGCGCTGGAGAGCCGAAACATCTGCACCGGCGTCTCCAAAATCCAGTTCCCGATAATTGGTATAAATAGTTTTAAAAGGTCGATCGTCCCCAGCCAAACTGTTGAGTGCTATCACAGTAGCTCGATCGGGTCTACCAGTCAGCGATAGTTGATAGTCTCGCTGAAAGTTAGTCAGAGCTTGTTGAGTAACCGGGCCGAGTTGACCTGTCGAAGATCTGGGAAAATAGCCGAGTTCCCGCAACCTGTCTTGAACAGAGCGCAAATTTGGATATCCCGGATCTATTTGAGCAAAAGCCGAACCGGCTGCACTCAAAACCGACAGCATCAAAGCCAGAGACAGCAAACGGACGTAAGTCTGACTCGATAGGTTTTGCCACTTGGGCTCATCAAAAATTTTCGACTCTGCGGGTGCTTCGCAAACAAGAGCAAGTTCGAGGTAAGCAAGAGATTCCATAATTTTTTAGTGTGAAATTGTGGGTGGGTTGTGTGAGCAAACTGCCCAAAATGATTTTTGGCACGCTTGGCTTGGATTCTATCAACGCTAAGTTCTACCTGGAAAGCGCGAAGCACCCGTTTTTATAAAAAATTTACCGTCAAAAATAATTACAGGTAACAACCAAGATAGCATCGCTGCTTCTAGAGAGGCGAGACTCAGCAAAAAAGTTTGCAGGCACATCTTAGTCTTTGAGACCGAAAGAGAATAAGTTCTGGGGTAGTGCTGGCTAATATTTTATCTGGCTGCCGCAGAAATTACCACAAGACTTGCGCGCAGGCTGTCATCACCTTAATTTGTTGTCGGGTAAAGAGCCGGAAATCACAGGTTTTTTGTTAAGAAACGCGGCTTCTTCATGTGGCGAGTGCGTCTAGGAAAGTACCGCTGATTAACCAAAAAACTAGCCACTAAAAATCCCCACTTTTGCTAGCTGCAAATAGGGCGGGGATTTTTTGATAAGTTGACTTTGTATTAAAAAATCGACGATCGCTTAAATTAAGCCGAACCGATCGCAAATTACAGCTACTCCCGCTGCAAAAACAGTAATTGCGATACCTACCAGCGGATTTTGCCCTCTGCTCACCGCAAAAGAGGTAACGACCCCAGCTCCCAAAGCGGCAGTAACAGCAGCAGTCGCCAAATCTCGATCGGGACGTTTGTCGTACATATTTTTTATTGTTGGTAGCTGAAGAGCTGAAAACTTACATCTTGTAATCCAAGCTACCACTCTTGCCTGTTCGGCGGTGACAACAGCCTGCGTTATGCAACTAACCTTAAAATGTTGCTAATTTTCTTAACATACTCTCCTGAATAACATAAGTTAATACTATGTATTTTTGGGTTTTTCTGTTGAGTTTTAGCTCTTGAAACCTTTGGTGCGCTGGGCTTTTATGTAAAATTCAGGATTTAGCAGGGGCGATCGCACCTACAGTCTGAGACGCTGAGACTGCAATTCCCAATATCGTAAATAAATTTAGCTTGACTTTTATAAGCAACTGTGATATAAGCTTTGTGAATCAGGAGATTAATATTAGACTTATTGCATAAATCTTCGCTCAATCGGGAAACCGCAGCTCGAAGTAGATAAACGCAGGTAAACGCAGATAATTTCCAGAGATGAGAGCGAATGAATGCAATTGGAGTCTAGTTCAACGATCGGGACTCTGCGTCCTCACTACAAACCGATAATGGTTATTTTACAGGACCCGATCTGAGCCTTAAGTCCTATTCGCCCTCAACTTTTTCAGTATTGCCGCCTTTGACCCAACCTTCGCGATTGCCATCCTCAACCCGAATTCGCTGCCACTCTTTGTCCGGCGACTCTTCCAAAACCACGACTTTTTCCTTATAACCAACACCACCAATGCGGTTCGAGTCTCGGTTGCCACTATCCCGCAGAATTAAGCCGATCGGCTGAGTCACCTGAGCTCGGTAAGCTCCCGGTTCCAGCGGTTTCGGAGACGGGGCATCGCTAGATGTAGAAACAGGGGTAGCCTCGGCTGTTGACTTCGGCTCAGCGCCTGCAATCTGAACAGATGGTTTGTCGTTGGGAAAAACAGGTCTTTCGGGCACAGTCGTTAGCTTAGCGGCAAAGTAAAGTGCAGCCGCCACGCTAGCACCTGCCATCAGGACGATCGCGAGCAGAAAACCCACTAAAAATTTGAAAACGCTATATACACTGTTCATAAAACCGCAAATGAAGGAAGAAGGAAGAAGGAAGAAGGAAGAAGGAAGAGGAAGAAGGAAGAAGGAAGAAGGAAGAAGGAAGAAGGAAGAAGGAAGAAGGAAGAAGGGAGAAGGGAGAGGGAAAAAAGTTGACTGTTGAGAGTTGACTGCTGAATGTTGAATAAAATCTGGTAACTGCCAACTGACAACTGGCTACTAACTACTGACTACTGACTTCAAAAGCTTACCCCTGAATCCGGCGGCTCAAACTGCCGTATCTAGAAGCAAGGCGAGCTTTCCCAGCAGCGGCCCAATCTTGGAGAAACTGGATTTGTTCTTGAGCCGTTCTTGCTAAGGGCACCATCTGACTAGCTGATTCTAAAATATCATCTGTGGTAAAGTCTCGATTTTGGCTAAACCCAATGTGCATTGCTTCAATCAAAGTTTGCTCGATTTCGGCTCCTGAAAAATCGGGAGTTTCGTAAGCTAAGCGCTCTACATCGTAATTTTTGATGCTGTGCGATCGCAACCGCAACAAATGTACCTCAAAAATCGCCCGCCGTTCCTCCTGGCTTGGCAAACCCACAAAAAATATTTCGTCAAACCTGCCTTTTCTCAGCATTTCTGGCGGCAAAGACTGGATGTTGTTGGCTGTTGCTACGACAAAAACAGGCGAACTTTTTTCGGCCAACCAAGTAATAAAAGTCCCGAACACCCGGCTGGTTGTCCCGGAATCCCCTTTACCGTCTAATCCTGCAAAAGCTTTGTCAATCTCGTCAATCCACAGCACGCAGGGGGCCAAAGCTTCCGCTAGCTGAATCATTTGTCTGGTGCGGGATTCAGATTCTCCTACTAATCCGGCAAACAAACGCCCGACATCCAACCGCAGCAAAGGCAAATGCCAGTGGTGGGCGATCGCCTTTGCTGTTAAGGATTTTCCGGTTCCTTGAATTCCAACTAACAACAAACCTCTGGGATGCGGCAAACCGTATTGGCGAGCTCGATCGGAAAAAGCACCGCCGCGCCGCAGCAGCCATTCTTTGAGATTGTCCAAACCGCCGATATCGGAGATATTTTCGCGGGCTGGGTAAAAATCCAGAATTTGAGTTTGGCGAATTGTTTGGCGCTTTTCTTCTAAAATCAGTTCCGCGTCGTCGGGATGGAGTTCGCCTCTGGTGGCGATCGCCTTTGCCAAAACTCGGCGAATTCGTTCGATAGACAGACCTTGACAGGAGCGCACCATTTCGTCCAGCAAACGCCCTTCAATGGCTTGTCCGGTAGCCCCTAACAGCCTTTCTACCTCAATTTTGATTTCCGCCGCCGCAGGCAGGGGAAATTCCAAAACAGTTATCACTTCGCTGAGGTCTTCTGGGATCGAAATTAGAGGAGATACGATGACAATATTTTTGGGTACAGATTTGAGGAGTCTCGCCAAATTCCGCAGCTTGCGGGAAATCGAGACATCTTCCAAAAACCGCTGAAAGTCGCGCAAAATAAAGATTGCCGGGGCGGTGGCGGGTAATTTTTCGAGAAATTCCAAGGCTTGCAGCGGGTTGCGCTTGCCAAAACCAACATCGTTGGGATTGCCTTGGTAGCCATCAACAAAATCCCAGATGTAGACGGCGCGAGAACCTTGTTTTTTGGCACATTGGGCGATCGCCGCTTCTACGCGCTCTTCCTCCCGTGTCGGAATGTAAATTAGGGGGTAGCGCGATCGCAGCAGTAATTCAAACTCGTCGCTAAAAATAGTCATTAGTCAGTTGTCAGTGGTTAGTTGTTAGTTGTTAGTTGTTAGTTGTTAGTTGTCAGTGGTTATTTCTTATTTGTTATTTCTTATTTGTTATTAGCTAATGCCAACTGCCAACTGCCAACTGCCAACTGCCAACTGACTAAGGCAATTGCCGTTTAAGTGCTTCCAGAGACGCCCAGCGACTGTCTGAGACTGTTTCTGAGCTTTCTGTATTTGCATCATCAGTTAAAGAAATTCCCGGACATTCAGTATCGCATATCTGTTTATGCGGCAGTTCCAAGCACATTTGCTCGTATACCCAATCGCCCGGAGAGAAATAGCCACCCGGGGACAAATTTTCCACCAAATCTTCTAAAGCCACTTCTATTTCTGCTGAACTTGAATCTGTTGGATTTGCTGTTTCTTCGAGCCAGATTAGTTCCGATGAGTTTAGGATCAAACGATGATTGTATTGTTTCAAGCATCTGTGGCAGGTGAGAGTAACTATTGTTTCTGCTTTCGCCTTCACCTCAAGATAATTCCCTTGGTGAGTCACTTGCAGTCGTCCTCGCACCGGAGTAAGAGTTTCTAAATCGGGGATAAATTCTTCAAAATCAATGACCTCTTTCCGCTCTGTTTTTGTGAGTAGATGAGGGATATAAATTGTCTCCATAATCTTTCGCCTTCCTACTTCTTGAATTCAAAGGTCAAAAGGAATAGTTAATTTTTTAACTTCTTCCTTCTTCCTTCTTCCTTCTTCCTTCTTTAGCGTCAGCGCAGCCGCACTACCAAACGCCGATCGGGTTCTTGTCCTTGACTGTAAGTTTCTATGTCCTCACATTCGCTCAAAAAGCTGTGGACTTGACGGCGTTCTGCAGAAGACAGCGATTTGAGTTCAAATTCAACTCCCGTCGATCGGGCTTGGTCTGCTGCGTACTCTGCCATCGAGCGCAATTCCTCTTGACGGCGGATACGATAGCCATTTAGTTCAATAGTATAAGGAATTGACTCCTCTACTTCCTGACCTATATTCTGAACCGTGTTGCAGAGGTATTGAATGGCATCTATTACATTACCGTTTGGCCCGACTAAGATTGCCACTTGTTCTCTAGTCAGATTGCTTTCATCTATTGTCATCCAATAGCAATCTTCTTGTTGTTCGCATACCACTTTTGAAGGAATTGCGGACAGTTGTAGCAATTCTTCTAACCATGCCTGTCCGCGCTGCATTTGAGAGTCTTTCATTGTTGTTAAAATCAAGCCTTTTTCTTAGAACGCTTGGGCTCAAAGGGAAGTGCATCTAATCCTTGTTCTTTTTGGGTTTTCGCCTCTGCTTCGTCCACTATTTTTTGGAGGTTTTCGGGCAGCGGTTCTCGCGACAAAATAAACGATTGAACTGTTTGGAAGATGTTAGCAATCAGCATATACATCAACACGCCGGCGGGCAGGGGGAAGAACAAAAACATCCCTGAAAATATGACTGGCGTCAGTTTGTTGACTGTAGCCTGTTGGGGGTTGTCGTTTGGCCCTTGTGCTTGTCCTGAAAGGGTTTGGTTGATATACAAACTGATGCCGAAGCCCAGGATCATTACCAAAATATCCCAGTGGATTGTACCGTCTGAGTCGATCGCGCCAACGCGGCCTAGAGCTTCAATAAACAGGAATCCTTTGTTAGTAGCCAATCCGGGGATTGTGCCTTGAACTGTGGCTTCACCGGGCGCTAAGGCCGTGATGTTGCCCTGTTCATCTACCTTGACCAGTTCTTCGCCTTTGATGACTTTCCACCGGGGTTCAAAGTCGATTTCGCTCTTATTTTCTGCAGCTAGCGCTGTGAGAGGTTTGCCCTCTGGGGTTTGAAAATTAATCTTGGTTGTGTCGCCGACTGCGAGTTTGTCGCCGCCTGGAATTATGCCCACAACAGGAGCATGAAAAGTACCTGTGACGTAAATATTTTGTGGCGGTGTAGCAAAAGCTTGCGGTTGAACAGTTTCGATTTGTTCTTTCGGCAAAACTTGAACGTTGACGCTGTAATTTATGTCCGAAAACGGCGAACCCCGTAGCGTTGCAAACAGTGCAAACAGCACTGGCATTTGCAGAACCAACGGGAAGCATCCTGCTAGAGGATTACCAAATTCTTTGTATACTTTGCTCATTTCCTCCTGCTGTTTTGCAGGATTTTCTTTATAAAGTTTTTGAATTTGATCTACTCGCTCTTTCATCAACGGCTGCGCTACTTTCATGCGCCGCATATTGCGAAGAGAGCCTGCATTGAGAGGATAAAGAGCAAAGCGAATCACGAGCGTCAGAGCTACGATCGCTAAACCGTAGCTTGGCACGATCCCGTAGAAAAAATCTAGGATCGGGAGCATGAGGTTGTTGGAGAGAAACGAGATACCGAAATCCATTCGCTTTGAGTTAATTTAGGTGCTCTATGTTTGCTGTTGAGAACTATTTTTACCCGCTGAAGGCGAGCCGCCTCAATTTTTAGGGTTTTGTCTCTATCTTAGGACATTGCCCGTCGATCGACTGCCCGGTATGCGGGTTTGTTGTAATGAGTTTGCCAATACTCGCACTTACTTTACCCTGATTTGAGGGCGAAGCGGTTGGCTTATTTAGCTTCGGCCGCGTTTGCTTTTTGAGCGGCTACGGGCAGTTTTTCGTTAATGTAGTCATACAGGGCTCGAAATTTCGGCATAGCTCTTAGTTCCAAGCGGCTGCCATTTTTCATGGTGAGTACCATGTCTCCGTAACTCCCGAAACCACGAGGTACTGTGACGATTTTGACTATATCTGAGTAGATAACGTCTGTCTGATCGCCCCCCATCCAACCGCTAGTTACGGACACTCGGCGGCTCGTGATCCGATACCGCAGCCACAGAGCCCGGACAATTGCTCCTACTGCTAGGGGGATTCCCACCACAGTCAGCCCCAGGAGTAAGTTGATAATCAAGTCTCCCGGCGCGGGGCCGCCTTCATAATATACTTCCTCTCGAATTCCCATCTAGTACCTCGGCTTCTACCAACAACTGCTCTAATTCTTGCAGAATTTCTGCATAATTGCACTCTTGTGCGATCGGACGCACGACAATTACTAAATCCCACCCGAATTTTAATCGGGGCAATAGGTGTCGCAAAGCTGCCCGAATCTGACGCTTAATCCGGTTGCGGACTACAGCGCGTTTGCTAACCTTCAGGCTGATGGAAATACCTGTGCGAGTGGGCTGCAAGGATTTTTCGGCTGTCGGTTTGCTTACTTCGACGCTTTTGGGTTTACGCAGAGCTCTTAAGCTGAAATGGGCCGAGTTACGGCGCATTCCCTTGCGGTATACGGCGCTGAAGTCTTTTCGGTGCTTAAGTCGGTTTGTCTCGGGCAACATGGCGTAGGGCGATCGTTGAGGTCTCTCTACCTTGATGCAGTGCTAAACTGCAAGGCGGTGGCGACCTTTGCTGCGGCGAGCTTTAATTACCAATCGACCGGTTGCGGTACGCATTCTGGCGCGAAAACCGGATGTTCTTTTTCTTTTGCGGCTGGTTCCGTGCAGGGTTTGCTGTGTCATTTTGATTTCTCCCGGCTTGTTACTTTACTTTTGATTAATATTCACAATCTTCTAGTTTACCATAGAGTGGTTTTCTTGGCAATAATATTTTTATGGGTTGATATGTAATGAGAGTAAGAGTGAAGTTGCGATCGCAGCCTTGAATGATTGGTAAAGGCTAGAACCCAGACTTCTTTTACGTGCTGCGGGGTTATGAACAGCTAACATCTATTGAAAGCATTGCCAAAAGAATTGGATGTTTAAAAAACAATCATGAAATTGAGGTGAAGTAAACAGCTAAGTGCCTTTGCTGAACAAAGTTCGATCGCCCTTCGTGCAAAAGAAAGAAAACAGAACAACCGCACGACACGGATAGCACGCATACACGGATGATATTGCAAGGGCGATCGGTTGCGGTGTTTTTTAGCAAGATAATATGGATGTAGTTTTTGGAGGGTTAGAGATATGACTTCACAACCTAATGGAAAAGTGACTATCGTCCGCACAGAAAGGGGGCTGACGATCGCGGGGACACGCATCACCCTTTATGATGTAATAGATCATCTCAAAGCCCAGTATCCCCCTAAATTCATTCGTGATGTATTTAACCTTACAGATGAGCAGCTGCGCGCTGCCATTTCCTACATTGAAGCGCACCAGACAGATGTAGAAGCCCAGGATCAAGAAATTTTGAAATCAGCCGAAGAAACTCGGCAGTATTGGGAAGAGCGCAACCACGTGAAGTGCTAATTCGCCGGAACTATTGAGTAAGCTAATGGCAATAGTTACCTACGGGTCAAACGCTCCATCCAACACTAACTATATTAGTCCGCTGCCTCCTATTCTGATGCTGTCTGGGGCAAAGGATTCAGTGGTTCCTCAATAACTTTCGCGCTCGGCATTTCAAAGGATACCAGCACCAGCAAAAACTTTCATTGAGTTGACTGGGTTCAACCACTACAGCATCAATGATTCTCAACAACCCAGTGGAGCACCGCCAGAGGAAAACAAAGCCGATTTTTCAAATCAAGACTCAATAAGGTCGATCGCTTGTATCTTGAAATCCTTCGTGCAAAATGTTAAATCCCAACAGGAAAACTGGCTGAGTTACTTGGATAGCGATATTGTTAGTGCGATCGGATACACTGCATCAAGTTGCAAGGGTTAAACCTGTAGGAGTGTTAGTAGAGTAGTTAATCATAGACAAAAAAATCAGACCCCCGTTGGTGGGCCGAACTTGATTAAGAAAAGGAGATTCTGAATGTCCCAACGGCAACAACAATTGCTCGACACCATCGCTCGCGCGTTCCGTGGCGTCGAACTCGGTGACGGAGTCAGCCTCCACGAGACAACGCTCATCGACCTCTACGAAGGTCCCTCAGCGCGACAGGAGGCGAGATTACTGGACGAGAAGCATGACTGGCGCAAGCTGGTCGGCGACCCTGCGTTGGTCCAGCTTCGCTGGGCACTGTCCTTCTACGATGCGACTGGCCTCCGCTTCCATCTGCCGGCGTACCTGTCCCTAGCCGTTACCGACTTCGATTGTGAGGATGCGGGCGATGTGCTGGAGAGTCTGATGTTTCAGCTCACGAACTTATGCGAGTACAACCAGGAGCGGTTCTCGATCCTCGACAGTCCTCAACGGCGATGTGTCAAGGATGTGCTAGTTTATCTCCGCGATGAGTACGAGTACGAGTTGGAGGGTCTGGAACTTGACCAGGCTATTGGGGGTTACTGGAATTCAGAACCGACGGTGGAGAGACCGGCCTAACCAAACGCTAAAAAATCAGAGCCACGCTGCTAAGGCGCAGTCAGCGCGAGTCCGGTAGTGTCATGGTAATACGTCCGGTTCCTCCCGAAGCCCACGGCGAAATCGATTGTATCGCCCTGAAGTACCGCAAGATTGCGAGCGAACCGCACAGCATTGTCACCACCAAAGCCCTAAACAAAGTTGTCGCACCTACTATCCTATACATCCAGTAATCGATCGAGCTCGATACCTTGCGAGCGCAGCATTTCCTCTAATTGTTCTACACGTTGCTCGGCTTGTTCCTTGGCCTGTCGCTCTTGCTCTGTGCGTTGTGTTTCCCGCTCTTCAGGAGTTAGTTCGCGATCGCCCGTTGCGTCATACCAACTTAAAATCTCCTGGGACAACCCACCTACCAAACCCCGATAGCGCCCTATTCCCAAACCCACTTCCGGCATCCTGTAAGGTTCGCCAATTTGTAGTTGATAAACGCCATTTTCGAGTTTGTACAATTCAAGAATAATAATTCCTTTTCCTAAGCAGTCGATTATAAGTCAGCCCGCATCCAACCATGTCAAATAAGAGTTCATCACAGGAACAAAAAGAACTAGCCAAGCTGCTCGGCCTCGACATTTCGGCGGACACATTTGACGTAGCAGCAGCCAGGCTTTTAGACGCAGTAGCAATAGCGATAGGGCATGAGCCTCCACAGAATGCAACCGAACGCCAAATAGTATTTGCTACCTCTATCGGACAGGATGTAAGCACTAATACGAAACGGGTGGCAAGCGCAAAGATTGGCGAAGCGCTATTTTCAAAAAACCAAGATGCAATTGCTGCACTCAACCTGAAACCGGGCGATCGCGTTATCAAAATATCGAGATTTGAACTGAATAACGAATTCCACACCTTTGAACAAGAGTTTGTTATCTCATCAATTCAACCGAACGGGCGCGTATTCTTCAAAGGCGGCAACGGTCGAGGTGCATGGCCCACCCAGCTTAAAAAATATCCGGGCTAATCCTTTGTTCAACCGGACAAGTAACATCGGGCAAGGCAACCAGTTATCTGCTGACTAATGGTAAGGTGCGTCGCTCATCGAGGGTCTATTTTGTTGAGGGATTCAAGGTGGCGACGCACCCTACCATTAATGACTAATGACTAATGACTATTTCAGTTCCACATTTACCGTTGCAGACATCCCCGGTGCAATTCGCGATTCATAGCCTTTAATGCTTTCGGCATCAAACACAACTTTTACCGGAATCCGCTGCACAACTTTGGTGAAGTTGCCCGTAGCATTATCGGGAGGCAATAAGGAGAATTGAGCGCCAGAAGCAGGGGAGAAACTATCGAGATGACCTTCAAACTTGCGACCACCAAAAGCATCTAATTGGATTTCTACTTTTTGGCCGGGTTTCATGTTTGCCAGTTGCGTTTCTTTGAAGTTGGCAATTACCCACAAATCGTTACTGACGATCGCCATTAACGGAGTTCCCGGCTCCACCCGCTGCCCGACTTCAACCGATTTGCGGCCGATTTGTCCGGCGGCGGGAGCGGTGATATTCGTGTAGGAAAGTTGCAGTTGAGCGTCTTTAACCGACGCTTCCGATTGCCCGATCGCAGCTTTAGCAGCATCATACTGTGATCGACTGACTTTAGTTTGCTCGCCCGTAGCTTGCGCCTGTTGCAATCCGCCCTTTGATGCAGCAAGTTTTGCTTCGGCGGTGCTGATACCTTCTTGCGCTAGGGCGACTTTAGCTTGAGCGCTGGCGACACCGACTTGGGCGCGCGCTACTTGGGATTGAGCTTGTTTTACCCCTTCTTGAGCTTGGGCTACTGCTGCTTGAGCTTCGGTTACGCCTTCCTTAGCTTGGGCTAACCGCGCTCTAGCTTGGGCAATTCCTTGTTGGGCTGCGGTGGTTTGGCCTTGCGCTACTTCGTAGGCGGCTCTCGCTGCGTCTAGTTGCTGGCGGGCGATCGCACCTTCTTGTTGCAAACTTTCGTACCGTTTATAATCGGCTTGCGTTTTAACGAGACTAGCTTGCGCTTGTACTAGCTGAGCTTGCGCTGCGGCAATACCGGCTTCGGCTTCCCTCACTTTAGCTTGAGCTTGCGGAATTCCGGCTTCGGCTTGGGCGACTTTGGCTTGCGCGGCGGGTACGCCGGCTTCTGCTTCAGCGACTGTGGCAACGGCTGCGGGTACGCCTTGTTGGGCTTCTCTAATTGCTGCTTGGGCGGTGGAAATGGCAGCGTTGGCGCTGCCGATGTCTCCTTGGGCTTGGGCTGTTTTGCCTTGGCTGGTTTGAGAGGCTAGGGAAATATTTGCTTCCGCTGCTTCGGCTTGGCGGCGAGCGTTTTCTAAGGCTGCTTGGGCTTGTTGGACTTTAACTTGGTAGTCGCGGGGGTCGAGTTTGATTAGCAGTTGTCCGGGTTTTACTTGTTGGTTGTCTTGTACTAAGACTTCGGCGACAGTACCGTTGACGCGGCTGCTGACTTGGTGGATGTGTCCGGCAACTGTGGCGTTGTCGGTTTCTTGATGGATGGAGGCGTATTGCCAGTAGCGGTAGCCGAAGCTGCCTGCCGCGATCGCCCCTAGGCCCAGCACTGCTAATATCAACGCTTTCGGGGCTTTTTTCTTGGGTGTTGCAGCCGGCAGGGGTGCTTGGAGTTCTGTTTCTGCGCCTGTTTTGACCTCGGCGGGGGCGTTGATTTGTGTCTCTGGGGCGGGGATTACTGGTAGGCTTTTAGCGATGCTGTCGTCGATCGGCTTTTCTAATACACCGACTGCTTTGCCGTTACCGTTGAATTCTGCTGGGTTGATTTCGTTTGGGCCTTTCATGGTATTTGACTCCTAATACTTTAGTAAGATGTCGTTTGTTTAGGGTACGTAGTTTTTATTTAGTAAGACGGCTTTTTTTAAGAGTGCGTAGTATTTTACGGTTATTTTTAATGTAGTGGAGGTAGATGCTGCTGCACTTCACTCAAAAGATTGATTTGTCGGTTTAGGAGAGGTTGAGGATCGCGATATTGATCAGTTGGGAAAAGAGTTCTTGATCGGTCTGTGAAATTCCCTCGACAGCTCGATCTCGGATTTTAGCTACCAGCGGGGGCAATACCTCTTGCAGTTCCGTGCCTGCGTCTGTCAGCCAAATACGCCATATACGGCGATCGCGCGTGTCTCTCTCCCGGCGGACTAGGCCTCTTTCTTCCATGCGATCGAGCACGCCTGTCAGCGTTCCGCCTACCTGTTGCAGTTTGTCGCCAATGCTGGAAGTCGGCAAACCGTCTTCTTGCCACAAGCAGCACAGTACCAGCCAGTGAAAAGGTGTCAAGCCAAAGGGTTCAAGTACCTCTTGCAGCCTGCGACTGCCTAGCTGTGCCAGAAGTTTGAGACGGTAGCCCAGGCTGTGGGGGGCGAGAATGTCGTGCCACTGAGCTAGATGTGTACGATCGACAGTGGATGTAGTAACCATCGGCTTATTACTTAGCGTTCGTATTATTAGTGTAAGATCCTTTTGGGGAGATGTCAAGGGGGTACCAGCAGGTTTTTTTGCGCTCAACTGCTACGCTAAAACCGGGAATCCCCCCTCTGCCGGATATGTTAACAATTCTTATTGTTCTTAAACTAGAAAGAGTAAATCTAGTTTGCGATCTGAATTTATGTTGCTTCCAGCCGACAAACGCACCAA
Source organism: Microcoleus sp. S13C4 (assembly GCF_036700865.1). NCBI lineage: Bacteria > Bacillati > Cyanobacteriota > Cyanophyceae > Oscillatoriales > Microcoleaceae > Microcoleus > Microcoleus sp. S13C4. The sequence goes on along the minus strand of NZ_JAUBPS010000018.1, from coordinate 46,320 downwards.
GTTAGACGACACCGACGACAATTTGTTCTACTCCTATCCCCGGTTTGTGACTCACGTAGACGATGGATTCATCCAGCAACTTACCGATTTATATCGGGAACGGCTGAAACCGAATACTCGGATTTTTGATATGATGAGCAGTTGGGTTTCTCACTTGCCCGACGAGATGCAATTTGCCCATGTTGAAGGGCATGGCATGAATGAAGAAGAGTTGGCAAAAAATCGCAGACTGAATCATTATTTCGTGCAGAATTTGAACGCAAATCCTAAACTGCCGCTGGCAGATGCAGAGTTTGACGCCGTTGTCAACTGTGTTTCCGTACAGTATTTGCAGCACCCGGATGCGATTTTTGCCGAGATTCACCGGATATTGAAGCCTGGTGGCGTAGCAATTATGAGCTTTTCCAACCGGATGTTTTATCAAAAGGCGATCGCGGCTTGGCGGGAAGGTTCGGAGGGCGATCGGGTAGAATTAGTCAAGGGTTACTTTGATTCTGTCAAAGGAGCGAATATACCCGGATTTAGCAAGCCGGAAGTAATTGTTCGCAAGCCTAACTTGCCGAGTTTTATGCAAATGCTGCGAATAGGAAGTGGCGATCCGTTTTATGCGGTAGTTGCTTACCGCCAAAGTTAGGATTATTTGGCAGTAAGGACTTTAGGACTTTAGGTAGAGATTGAAAGCGCTAAAGTCCTTACTACAAACCGATCAAAAGCTACGCTCTTTAGGTTAGGATCTATTGAATATTTGCTCCTAAAATATGGAAAACCAACTTTTGCAGCGCATCACACTCGATCCCAATATCCATCACGGAAAACCATGTAGTGGCGGTGTCCGATATCCAGTAGAGTTAATTCTTGAATGACTCTCTTCTGGTATGAATTCTCAAGAAATTATAGATGACTATGATGATTTAGAACATGAGGATATTCTAGCTGCTTTGCTATTTGCCGCGCGGCTGACTCAAGTGAAAAGCATATACTGAGTATTGTAGGTCATCAGCAATCATAAAGTAGGGTAACACCTTGATATGAAACCATATCAGCAAATAGCGATCGACGAATGTGGCGAACCTTTAGTCCCTATTCCACCAGAACATTTTGCCTTTGAAATCCCGCACCCTTATCAAAAGTTGGGTGCTCCCTATGACAACAGCAAAGCAGATTCGCCTTACTATTTGCGACAAGGAGTTGTAGATAGTTTAATCGCCGCTCAAACCCACTTACAACAAAATGATCCCAAGTGGAAAATTCTGATATTTGATGCTTATCGGCCGATCGAAGTCCAGCAATTTATGGTGGATTATACTTTTAATCAAATTGCTTTAGCTCAAGGCTGCGAATTTCCGGTTCCCGAAGACAAACGTCAAGTTATTATAGAACACGTATATCAATTTTGGGCAGTACCCAGCCTCGATCGCGCGACGCCTCCTCCTCACAGTACAGGTGCTGCTTTAGATATAACTTTAGTCGATGAAAATAATCGGCGACTTGATATGGGTTCTCCGATTGATGAAATATCAGAACGTTCTTATCCAGATTATTTTGCTAACAGCAATCACCCACGAGAACAGCAATATCACCGTCACAGGCAAATCTTAAAAAATGCGATGATAAATGCGGGTTTTCAGCAGCATCCTAACGAATGGTGGCATTTTTGTCTGGGGGATCAGATGTGGGCTTGGTTGACAAATCAAAATAATAGTGGTAGCCAATTGATTGCCCAATATGGCCGCTATTAAAAGGCTATGCAATTAAATCTGGACGGACGCACTCGCAACCTTGAGAAAGGGGTTTATTGACAAAAAAACTCAGCTTTTAACTGCTTCCTGTCGCAATAAACCTGGTTTCTGACACTCTGTGCGTCCCGGACTATAAAAGTTGGAACAAAATAAATCATTTGTATCAGGATACACGACAACTATTGCCAGCAGGGTAGCCGTGCTTTAAAATCAACAAGAGCGAACAAGTGCAGGCACATCAAGTCAGCACCGCAAACCCTAAAGGATAACTCAGAGTTCACCCAATGAAAGCACTCATCCTCTCTGGCGGCAAAGGAACACGCTTGCGTCCCCTCACCTATACGGGTGCTAAGCAGTTGGTTCCTGTAGCAAATAAGCCGATACTGTGGTACGGAATTGAAGGAATTGTGGCGGCTGGGATTACGGATATCGGGATTATTATTAGTCCAGAAACCGGGGAAGAGGTGAAGACGAAAACAGGAGATGGATCTCGCTTCGGTGCCAAAATTACTTATATCTTGCAAGCAGAGCCGGCGGGACTCGCTCACGCGGTGAAAATTGCCAGACCATTTTTGGGCGATTCTCCGTTTATTATGTATTTGGGAGATAACTTAATTGAGAATCCGCTAGATCCGTTTTTAGAGATTTTTAACAAGCAAAAACTAGACGCTCTGATTTTGTTGCGTCCAGTTCCCAATCCCTCGGCTTTCGGTGTTGCCAAAGTTGATGAAAATGGACGAGTTTTGCAGTTAGTAGAAAAACCAAAAGTTCCGCCATCAAATTTAGCACTGGTGGGAATTTATTTTTTTGCTCCTACTATCCATGAGGCGATCGATCAAATTCAACCTTCGCCCCGCGGCGAACTCGAAATTACCGATGCCATTCAACAGCTCATCAATCAGGAGAAACACGTAGAAGCCTGCAATTTAGAGGGTTGGTGGCTGGATACGGGGAAAAAAGACGATTTGCTAAGTGCAAACCAAATCATTTTAGATAGCTGTATCGTAGCTTCAACTGAATTAAAAGTAGACGCCAAAAGTCAAATTATCGGGCGAGTGCAAATAGGCGAAGGAACGGAGGTAATTAATTCTACAGTTCGGGGCCCAGTGGTAATTGGGGAAAATTGCCGCATTGAAAATTGCTTTATCGGGCCTTACAGCAGTATTGCCGATCGCGTAACGATGATTGATGCTGATATCGAACACAGTGTAATATTGCAAGGGGCAAAAATAGTTGGCATTCACCAGCGAATTGTAGACAGCGTGATCGGGCAGCGAGCTCAACTAACCAATGCGCCCCCCCGTCCAAAAGCTCTGCGGTTTATGATTGGTGATGACAGTCAAATTGAGCTAGTTTAAATTGAGATATTGCCACTATCGGAAGCAATAATCCTGATTTAACAAGAGATGAATTTTCTTGGGGGTGGGCATCCTGCCCGCCCTTGAACAGGCAAGATCCTGTTCACAATTAGTTACAATTATTATTCAAGCAGCCAAGATGCCTGTTCCACAATAAGTCATAGTAAGTTATCTAAAGGAGAAGAAAGTTTGCAGTACGAAGAAATACCAACTCAACAAATTATAGATAAATTGCGGCAAACTTTGGAGCCGCGAATTGGTATTGTTGAGCCGTCGCTGTCGGGAAGACAAAATAGTGCGATCGCCTACAATGAAGATGACGAGGACATCGCCCTTCTGAAGACAGGCTTTGACATTTACAACGTTCCGATTACTTCTTATCAAAGGCAGCTAGGTTCGGTAGTCATTGCAGTTAGGAAAATAGTCCGAAAATTGCTCAGACCCGTACTAGAACGACAAGTAATTTACAATTTTGCTAATACTCGCGTAGTACACACCTTGAGCACACAATTGCAAAAATTGCAAGAAAATCAACAAACTCTAGAGAAAAAAATTAAATCGGAGTTCAGCACTAGATCTCCCGAAGTTACAGCACAGCTTGAGACTCAACAAAGAGCGATCGCAGCCTTTCAGTCGGAAATAGAGCAAATTAAAGCAGTGCAGGAGCAACATACTGCTATTTTAGAGAAGATTACCGCTCAATTGCTCGATCGACAAAAATAAAGCATCAAAGATGACCACACTGCCCATATGTTCGTTAATTATAGTCAACTATAACGGTCTGCGCCACACGAAAGATTGCTTAAAATCTCTACAAAAACTTGCGTATCCCGAACAGCAACTAGATTTAATTGTAATTGATAATTGCTCTAAAGACGATTCCGTTAAGTCCCTGGCGGAACTCTTTCCAAAAGTTCGCATTTTTGTCAATACTGCCAACAACTTTGCTAAAGCCCTCAACCTCGGCATCAGCCAAGCTAAAGGACAATACATCGCCTTTCTAAATAACGATGCTACCCTTGAGAGTCGCTGGTTAGAGATTCTTGTAAAACGGCTAGAAACTAATAAAGAAGTAGGTGCGACTAGCGGCAAATTGTTGTTTAAAGACGGGCGAATTAACAGCGCTGGTATTCAGCAATTACCTAATTTTTATTGGCGAGATGTCGGCTTTGGCGAAAAAGATTCGGGACAGTACGATACAGAACAGGAAGTCGAAGGGCTTTGTTGGGCGGCGGTGCTTTTTCGGAGAGAATGTTTGGAAGATGTGGGGCCAATCGATGAAGATTTTGTGATGTATTTTGAAGATGTAGAGTTTGCCAAACGCTGTCACAAACGCGGTTGGAAAATGCTTTATACTCCCGCAGCCATCGCCCATCATGAGTATCGCGGTTCGAGTAAAGGAAGCAAACTTACCGAGTATTTCTGCAACCGCAATCGATTTTTGTATTTGGCCAAACATGAACCTTTGCAATTAGTCAAAGCGATTCACACTTCAGATTTTTTTACTAACAAGCAGTACGATTTGCTGTTCGAGAGTTTATTTGTAGCGATTAAAAAACTGCTGGATTATCAGAAACCGGCAATCATCGAAACTGTATTACCGCAGTTGTCGGAAAAGTTGGCGGTTATTTACAGTCGCATGAAGGTCGATCGCATTTTACCTCGATTGCAGGTGGTTCGGGGCGATCGCAAAATGTCGATCGGCATTTACGATCACGGACTGCATTTTATCGGTGGCGGTCAAAAATACGTCGCTACCATCGCCTCGTTGCTGCAAAATGAATTTGACATTACTTTTATCGCCAACAAACCAGTTGCTGTTTCTGACTTAGAATCGTGGTACGGACTCAACCTTTCAGGATGCAAAATTAAAATTATTCCCTTGGCGTTTTACGAGAAACGCGGAATGCAGTGCATCGATTCCAGCATCATCGTGGAAGATATGGAAAATCCCTTTGATGAAATTGCCAGAGAAAGCAAAAACTACGATATTTTCCTCAACGCGAATCAACTGGAAAAAGTCAAGCCACTGTCGCCAATTTCAATATTTTTCTGCCACTTTCCCAATACCTTCCGCAACCGTCATTTTGCTGTTGATGATTATACTTTCATTATTGCCAACAGTCAATTTACTGTTAAGTGGTTGGAGAAACGCTGGGATTTAAAGCCAACTTTTCTGCTTTATCCCCCGGTGGAAATGGTAACAGTTAAAGTGCCGAAAGAAAAAATAATTTTGGCGGTGGGACAGTTTGAAGCTGGGGGAACAAAAAAACAAATTGAACTAATTAAAGCTTTCCGCAGTTTGCTAGCACATTATCCCGAAGATTTTCAAGGATGGCGGCTAATTTTAGCCGGCAGTAGCATTCCAAAAAATCCTTATTTAAAGACGGTTCAGAATTTATTGAAGCAAGATTCAAGGGCGATCGAGTTAAAAGTCAATGCTGACTTTGATGAGGTAAAATCACTTTATGCTAAAGCGAGCATATTTTGGCACGGCTGCGGTTTGGGTGAAGTAAATCCTCAAAGATTTGAGCATTTCGGGATGGCGACTGTGGAAGCAATGCAAAACAGTTGTGCTCCGATTGTTTTCAACGGCGGCGGCCAACCGGAAATTGTCGAAAATGGGCGATCGGGCTTTTTGTTCAATACCGTTGAGGAACTGTGCCACCATTCACATCAACTAATTGTTAATCCCGATTTGCTAGCAGAACTTCAAGCTGGTGCACAGCAGCGCAGTCAGAACTTTAGACTTGCACGTTTCGAGAAAAAAGTCAAGAATCTTTTTGAGATTATTCACCAAGAATATGCTACAATTCGGCTGCCAAATCCTGCCGATATAGCTCAAATGCTCGATCGCACTTAAAGGCTAATTAAATAGTCCACCAGGGCTTAAAACCCCTAGCCAAAAGCTAAAGTCCTCTTGCATAGGACTAATATCAAAGTCGATTTTATTACCGTTTTCTTCAGTCCCCCTCTGCTGGGACTTTGTATGTATAGTCGCGACTTCCAGTCGCCGGATATCTAAAATCATGTCTAATTCACTGTTAATCAATTTGTCCTTCTTAACACCCGAACCAACGGGAATCGGGACTTACGCCGCTAATCTTTTCCCGCAACTGCAACAGCTAGAACCAACATTACTCGCTTCCCAGCAAATTGACAATTATACTTGCTATCATATCCCCGAAACTCTGACACCGAATCGCGGCCCGAAAGGACAAATTAACAGGCTGCTGTGGACTCAGTTTGAATTACCAAAAATTTACAAAAAATTGCAGTCCACCCTAATGTTTTCCCCAATGCCCGAAGCACCTTTGTATTCCGGCTGCCGCTACATTGTCACAGTTCACGATTTAATTCCTTTGCGATTTCCCAGACGATTTTCTCGTTTAACAGCTTATTTCCGCTACTACATACCGCAGGTTTTGCGGCAAGCAGAACACATTATTTGCGATTCTCAAGCAACGGTGGCAGATGTTGCTAACTTTTTCCAGATTCCGCTTCAGAAAATGACCGCAATTCCCCTAGCTTGCGATAATATTAATTTTAGATATCTCGACTTGCCAACCAAAAATTATTTTCTTTATACAGGTAGACACGATCCTTACAAAAACTTGGAAAGATTAATTGCTGCATTTGCGAGTTTGCCCGATCGCGCCAATTACGAATTGTGGCTAGCAGGGCCTCCCAATGCCTACACGCCGCAGTTGACAGCACAAGTTGAAGAATTAGGTTTACAATCTTTGGTAAAGTTTCTCGGTTACGTTCCCTATTCTCAATTGCCCGTACTGATGAATCAGGCGATCGCCCTAGTTTTCCCTACACTTTGGGAAGGATTCGGCTTACCAATTTTAGAAGCAATGGCTTGCGGCACACCCGTCATCACATCCAACCTATCATCGATGCCAGAAGTAGCCGGAGATGCCGCCTTATTAGTCAATCCTTACAGCGTCGGAGAAATAGCCGAAGCCATGCAAACATTAGCCACAGATTCAAAAGTGCGATCAAACTTAAAAACTGCTAGTTTAGCTAGAGCATCTCAATTTAGCTGGAACAAAACCGGAAAAGCAACCGCCAACATCTTACAGCAATATCTTTAAATCTTCCCTCTCTTCCTTTCTCCTCTCTGCGCCCTCTGCGCCCTCTGCGGTTAAATAAAAAAAATCCCACCCAAAAACCGCAATCTACATATTATCCCATGCCCAATCCCCAATCCAACCTCCTCATCAACCTCTCCTTCCTAATTTCCAAACCAACCGGCTTAGCCATCTACGCCAAAAACCTATTTCCCCACCTAAAATCCCTCAATCCAACATTACTCACAGCCGAAAAATTTCCCAATAACAACTGCTACCAAATTCCCCCAAACCTAACCCCAGAACAAGGAACTAAAGGACACATCAACCGATTGCTGTGGACACAAACCCAACTCCCCAAAATTTACAAACAGCTAAAATCTAACCTGTTATTTTCCCCAATTCCCGAAGCTCCTCTATTTGCAGGTTGCCGCTATATAATTACAGTACATGACTTGATAGCGCTGCGATTTCCCCGCCGCTTCGATCCTCTGACACCTTACCACCGCTACTACATTCCCCAAGTGCTGCGGCAGGCTCAACATATCATTTGCGACTCAGAATCAACGGCCCAAGATATCGCTAATTTTTGCAATATTCCTACTAATTTAATTACGCCAATTTTCCCAGGGTACGATACCAGTTTTTTCCGTTTTTTAGACTTGCCAACAAGCAATTATTTTCTTTATATCGGTCGCCACAATCCGTATAAAAACGTGCAGCGAGTTATAGCAGCCTTTGCTGCTTTGCAGCAGAATTCCGAGTACGAATTGTGGATAGCAGGTTCGGAAGATAAACGCTATACGCCGCTGCTGAAAGCGCAGGTTCAAGAATTGGGATTGGTCGATCAAGTAAAATTCTTAGATTACCTCCCCGCAGCCGACTTGCCCAAAGTCATAAACCAAGCGATCGCCCTGGTTTTCCCCAGTCTTTGGGAAGGATTCGGCCTCCCCGTGCTCGAAGCAATGGCCTGCGGCACTCCTGTCATCACCTCTAACCTGTCTTCAATGCCCGAAGTGGCGGGGGGTGCAGCCTTATTAGTCAACCCCTACAGCGTCGAGGAAATTGCCTCTGCTATGCACCAGCTTGCAGTGGATGCCAAAGTTCGATCGCACTTGCGGGAGCTCGGTTTAGCCAGAGCAAAACAATTTAGCTGGGAAAAAACAGGTCTGCAAACTGCTGCTATTCTCGATCGATATCTTTAACGAAGGAAGAAGGAAGAGGGAAGAGGGAAGAAGGAAGAGGGAAGAGGGAAGAAGGAAGAAGTCAGTAGGTAGATCAATGCCCCATGCCCCATGCCCAATTCCCAATTCCCACTCCCCCTGACAGCCTGAGTTAGAGACTGTAGCCCCTTTTACTTATTGATACCCAACTGATCGCCGCGCTTGTACTGCTGATAAGCAGCAAAAAACAACCCCGCCAGAGTAACAAAGATTAGACCCAGAACAATACCTGAAAGCAGCGGTTCTACCATGAGATCTCCTTAACGTTAAGATTTAACAACCTATTTTTAATATTACCAGCACTTACACAGATGAAATTTCACATTCATCGCCCTTCTGGGGGTCTAAGAGCTTGCTCTCCCCGCTGCGAACGATTAAGCTATGTTATGAGAAATAAATTTTCTTGTAGATACTATTTTTAATTGAACTCCTTTGAATAACCAACTTGCCAGGAATGAAATTAAAAACCCGATCGAGCGACTTGCCATATTTGCGCTAGCGGTGTTGCTTGCCATCATGTTGGCTGCCCTCGCAATTCGTCAGTTTCAAGTCGCCGATCCTTACGTCAAAAGCGTACTATCCCTCACGGGCAACCCGTTTCAGGGTTCCGCCATCTTTCAAATGAACTGTGCGGGTTGTCACATATCCGTTTCAGACAGTCAAGTCGGGCCCAACTTGCACGGAGTGTCCGAGCGCAAATCCGAATTCGATCTGATCCGGCAAGTCACCAGCGGGCAAACCCCACCAATGCCGCAGTTTCAGCCGAGTCCGCAAGAAATGGCCGACTTGCTGAAATATCTCGAACAAATTTGACCAAAGAAGGGGAACGGAATGCGTTCCCCTTCTTTGGCAAAGCCTCGAAACCCATGCTTCGAGGCTCTGCTTTCGGGTAGTCCCTCTCTGTTGGGACGGCAGGCAAGTGTAGGATCGGTTGCAACTGCCGAGTTTTATCTGCGGACTAAACCAGCAAGCTAAAACTCTGAGCCGATAACTGGCTTGGCTGCACGCTCGTCAGTATAGCCAAAATCTCGTTGCTGCCGGCGATGCCGATCGCCGTCGAGCCATTAGTTTCGGTCAATGACAGTTGATTGAAGTCCAAGCCTCCCACCAACTTGATCGAATCAACTCCTGCAGTGAAGTTGATAATGGTGTCAATTCCTCCGCCCGCTGACAAGACAAAGCCATTGCTGCCAATGCCGCCGACGAGGGTATCCCTGCCAATGCCGCCAAAGAGCAAGTCATCGCCGGTGCCAGCAAAGAGCAAATCATCGCCGCTGCTGCCAATTAAGGTATTGTTACCCTCGCCGCCGCAGAGAGTGTCATTGCCTTGATCGCCAATTAGCACGTCGTCGCCAGCGCCTCCCAACATTACGTCATCAGCTTTGCCGCCGTACAATAAATCATTGCCTTCGTCACCAGAGATCGAGTCGTTGCCGCGATTGCCATAAATCGTATCGTTACCCCGATCGCCAAAAATCAGGTCAAACCCTTTGCCACCGAAGAGAGTATCGCTATCGATGCCTCCGTAGACAGTATCGTTGCCCGTATTGCCATTGATGTAGTCGCTGCCCCCTCGGCCAAAGATCAAATCGTTGCCGCTCAACCCGAAGATAGAGTCACTGCCGGCACTACCCACGATCGTATCGTCGCCGTTAGGGCCATTGATCACATTACCCGCTGAAGAAGTGCCGGACTCATTGGGAGTAGCGATCCTGGGGAAGTTCTCAGGGCAAACCAAATCTGTCGGTACAGGTGCAGGCGTCGGCGTCGGTACAGGTGCAGGCGTCGGCGTCGGTGCAGGTGTCGGCGTCGGCGTCGGTACAGGTGCAGGCGTCGGCGTCGGTACAGGTGCAGGTGTCGGCGTCGGTGCAGGTGTCGGTGCAGGCGTCGGTACAGGTGCAGGCGTCGGCGTCGGCGATGTCGGCGGCGTCGGTGCAGGTGTCGGTGCAGGTGTCGGTGTCGGCGTCGGCGTCGGCGTCGGGAAGTTCCCGAAGTTGATGCCGCTGACAATAGCGCCCGAAGTTAGGGTGATGTCCGCGGGTGCGGGAGTGCTTTGGGTGAACCCAGTTTGGTTGACTTCCCGGACACGGTAGGTTCCCGGCGTTAGGTTTGCGAACAGGTAGTTGCCGCTGTTGTCTGTGGTAGTAGTAACAGGAGCCGGAGCCGGAGCAGTTCCAGTTACGACATTGGTTAACTGAATTTGGAAATTGGGTAAACCCGGTTCTCCAGCATCCTGAGTGCCATTGTTGTTGCTGTCGCTGAACTTCAGACCTCGGATCGCCCCGGGTTGGGGCAAGAAGTTGCCGAAGTCAATGCCGGTGATGTTATTTGGAGGATTAACAGTAACGGGGGCGGGGTTGGGGGTCGTCTGCGTCCAGCCGTTTTGCTGGACTTCCCTTACCTGGTAAGTGCCTGCGGGTATATCTCGGAGAGTGTAGTTGCCCGCAGCATCAGTGATGGTAGTCGGTTCGCCCTGCTGAAACAATCCATCCGGATTGATACTGTCGAGGAATATTTGCCAGTTACCTAGCCCCAATTCTCCGGCATCCTTAATGCCGTTGCTGTTGAGGTCATTAAATTTTTGACCGCTGATTGTGCTCGACTGGAAGTTGCCGAAGTTGATGTTAGCGATGTCTTGACCGCTGGTGACAGTGATGTCGGCGGGGTTGGGGGTAGTTTGCGTCCAAGTAGGCTGCAAGACTTCCCGCACCTTGTAGGTTCCGGCTGACAAATCGGAGAATTTGTAGTTGCCGGTGGCATCCGTGAGGGTGTTGGGTTCCCCGGTGTCGAGAGTACCGTTGTTGTTGGTATCCAGGAAGAATTGCCAGTTGGGTAGTGCTGTTTCTGCTGGCGCATCTTGGATGGCATTTTTGTTGAGGTCATTGAACTTCAGACCACTAATCGAGTTGGGCTTGAAGTTGCCGAAATTGTTGTTTTGGGAGTCTGTGCCGCTGGTGACGGCGATCGAAAACGCGCCGGAAAGAGTAGGCGTGGCTGCATTGACAGGGGGCAGAGTTTGCGTCCAGCCTGTTTGTGGCACTTCCCGCACTGTATAAGTGCCGGCTGGCAGGTTGGTGAACTGGTACTTGCCGGCGACATCGGTGACAGCGGCGTTGGTGCCTGTTTCGGCTGCTACTTGTTCTTGGACGCCGTTGTTGTTGGCATCCAGGTAAATTGTCCAGCCTCCTAGGGGTTGTTCTGCTGGCAAATCTTGAGTGCCATTTTTGTTGAGGTCATTAAATTTGATCCCGCTGATTTTGCCCAACTGGAAGTTGCCGAAGTCTTGAGCCGTAATGTTTGTGCCGCTGACCGGGTTAATTGTATAAAAAGCCGGGCCGGCGGTTTGTGAGAAACCAGTTGGTACGTCTTCTCTCACAAAGTACCGACCGGAGCCGACGTTGGCAAAGCTATACGTCCCAGCAGCCGCTGGTGCTGTCCCGGTAACTTGAGAGGCAATTTCCGCGTCGCCGGTATCTAAAGTGCTGTTATTGTTAGTATCCTTAAACAAGCGAACGGTGGTGCCGTTGAGGGGCGTATCATCGGCAGAGAAGCCGTTGCCGGTGAGATCGGTGAATTGGGTACCGCTGACGGTGATGTTTTGGAAAACGCCAAAGTTTTGACCGGTGACAGCAGTACCGCTTTGGGCGCTAACGAAAATTGCGGCAGCGGGGAAAGAGATGCTGGAGTTGGCTGGGGCCGTAGCTTGTATCAGGTATTTGCCGGGGCCTATATCCGAGAAGAGGTAATCTCCGGCTCCCGCAGTCGTTACGGGCGCGCCCACAACAGTATCTGTGCCGACTTCTAGCGTGTTGTTGTTGTTGGTGTCTTTGTATAAAGTGACGGTGACGCCGTTTAATACGGTGTCGGTGGCATCTAAAACGGCGTTGCCCGCGAGGTCGGTGTAGGTTTTGCCTGCGATCGATGTTTTTTTGAAGTTGCCAAAGTTGGCACCAGTAACATCAATTACACCTGTAGAACCGGGAGTCGGGCCGAGAGTCTGTACCCAATCGGTCGCAAGCGTACCAGCAGGCGGCGCTTCTGTAATCGGAGTAGCTGTTTTTACGTCCGGGATCGTGTAAGTGCCGTCTGCTGCGGTGGTAGCGCTTTTTGTGCCTACAGAAATCACCCAGCCCGGGAGACCTGGTTCAGTCGCCGCGGCACCTTGCAGGCTATCCCCGTTAAGGTCGTTGAATTTCTGACCCACGACCACTGGCCCGTACTCGTAAGCACCGATGTCAATATTCGGTTTGCTGACAAGAGTATTGTCAATTTTTCGAGGATAGCCAGTACCGCGTTGGTCAAAAGCTGTAGCGCCCACTGCTGTTATTGTCGGGTCGCCCCCACCAATTGCAGGGTTGCTGCTGGTAGTGACGGGGCTGTTGTCCACTAGGGCAAGGGTGAACGGACCGGTAGTTGCACCGTTGAGTCCGGCAGAGGCGGCTGGAGCTAATACATTTGCCAAAGGAACCGCTAATGCCTGACCTGCGAAACCAGTGCTAGTGCCGAGAACTCCAATCAGGTTGTTATTTCCTGTGAATGCCCCTGTAACATCAGTGTCGGTAGTAGCAACGTTGCCAGCAATGATCGTGTTTTTGACTGTAACTGTACCGCCGTTGTTGTAAATTCCTCCGGCATTAGCAATCAGACTAGCCGGGGTGCCAACTGTGGCGGCGGTTGCAGAGTTATAAGCGATCGTGTTGTTAGTGAGGGTAGCTGTAGCACCTGAGTTGACGAAAATTGCACCACCTGCGGCTGTACCCGCACCTGCGGCAACATTACCAGCATTGCCACCCGTAACTGTGTTGCTATATAAGGTGCTGTTGGTCATGGTCAAAGTGCCACCGCCAACAAAAATCGCGCCGCCTAAACCTGCACCGCCGCCACCAAAGCCAATAGTACCTGCACCGCCAAAAGTGCCCCCGGCGCTTGCACCATTACCACTACCGCCACCGCCGCCGAAGCCGCCAGTGCCGCCAGGGCCGATAGCACCAGGCGCAGCACCTGTACCAAAAGTACCGCCAGCACCGCCACCACCACCAAAGGTGCCAGCAGCGCCAGCACCGCCATTGCCACCATTACCTTGAGTACCAGTACCAGGAGGACCGCCAACGCCACCGGCACCACCACCACCGCCGCCACTACCGACAACGCTACCAGCACCACCAGCACCACCAATACCACCAGCACCACCGTTTGTGCCGCCAACACCAGTACCGCCAGTGCCGCCAATACCGCCAGTACCGCCAGCATTACCAGTACCGCCAGCCTCGCCATCTTCGCCAACCCCACCGGCAGCGCCATTACTTGCTAGACCATTTCTACCATTTCTACCATTTGTCCCTGCTGTGCCTCCAAAGACAGTAGCCAGATCCGCGCTACCACCCTTGCCACCATTCCCAGCCACACCTGCACCGCCAACGGCAGAGTTATTAGAAAAAGTAACTCTGTCAACTGTGACTGTACCGCTGTTGATAAAAAGTGCGCCACCTAAGCCTGCAGCGCCACCACCACCACTGGTTCCTACGTTGCCTACTGCTTTTGCAGAATCAATGGTGAGGTTCGAGATGTTAAATGTTGTGTTATCAACTACGAAGGCACGGTTGTTATTGCCACTGATCTTGAAACCGCCACCAACAATAGTGGTAGTATCCGTAATTCTCGGCAATTGCCCTGCGAGGGTAATATCGGCAGAGAGAGTGATCGTGTCAATGCCACTGTTGATGTTGGCAACATTGATGGCATTTACCAGTCCGTTAAAGTCGCCCGTCGTTTGGTTCAAGTCAGCCAGTACGCCACTGTAAGCTTCCCTCGCCTCTGCCGAAAATGCCAAAGGTGTTTCTATTTTGCCCGTAGTTACTTCGAGTTCCCAGTCTCCACCCAGTGTCGCACTGCCGGTCAAGTTATCGGAAGCGGCAATATTTGCTCCGGTGAGCTGGCTCAGCCTTTGGACGAAAGCTACACCGGCTTCTGTGGCGGCGACGTTGCAACCGTAAAGCAGAATTTCGGGTTTAGCTGTAATTGAAGAGTTCGAGTTTGCTTCGGCTGCTGGCAAAGCAAACCATGTTTCTAAATAATTGCGGTAGCTTTCAATGTTGCTGAGATTAAGTTCTGTTGCGCCGATTTGCAAGCTGGCTGCTGCGCCGTGAGACAAAATGTGGACGGCTGCAATGTTTGTCCGCTGTTTAAGTGTTTCGGCGATTTGCTCGATGCCGTCGCGATCGGCTTTGAGAATAACAATTTCTGTATCGGGATTGACCGTTTCTGTTAAACTTTCGCAATCTTTAACTTGTGAATCTGCAAAAACTATCTGGTGTTTCTGTTCTTTATAGAGTTCCACGTTCAAATTCTCCTGGTACACACACACATCAAATTCATAGCACAAAGCAACCGCAGCAGCGATCGATCTTTTTCCGCTGCGGATGAGAGTCGTTGGCGAAGCCCTCGAAGAGGATCGCCCCTAACTTTCACCTAAATTGAATATTGACAAAAACTTTTTTTTATGCTCCCCTGCCCTAACTGAGTTAGTTTGATTGTTTAGAAGTTTTAAAGGGGGATATTGTTCCGGCTGTTACAACAATGTTGGAGAAGACTTGCGCGCTGTTTATTGATATACCAGAGATGGATAAAATACCAGATTTGATAAAGATTGTCAATCTAATAGTTAACCGATGGCGATCGATATTTGTGAGTCAAGAGTTATCAATCACGGTTATTAGCTGTAAGCTGATATTATTGCGTAGTGGTTAGCTGCTGAATGATCTGTATGTGCGATCCTCTTCGAGGGCTTCGCTAACGAACAACCCCAATCAAAGTGCTTGGTAGTAAGGAATGCAAGTCCTCCGAGTTTTATGAAGGCTTGCATTCCTCACTATAACCTTGATAACGGTTATTTTACAGGAATAGATAGGCTGACTCATGACTAACATTCCTAGAAACTATTAGACTCAATAAACTGGCTCTAAGAAAGAAAATTAGGCGTGGCAGTCCAGAATATTAACTTTTCTTTCAGCTTGGTGAGTCCAAGACTCACTAATTACCAAGTTTCTTCGTCGGGCTTATTGGAATTGCTCCAAATTTCCACATCTAAATCATTCAGATAAAGCAGAGCACTTTCAATCTGTTTACTTGTACCGTTAAGTTCCAAATCAAACCAACCATCATCTAAAGTTTTGACACCCAACAAAGCGGCATTAAAATTTACCGTCAAACCGTATTCAGAAATCAGGTTAGAGATGACAGGTTCCTGATGGTATGCTTTAGGCACACGAATGCGAATGCGGGTTTGAGTTGGTCTGCTGTCGCCACTGTCTGATTTGGGAATATCGGATTCTTGGGTTTTGTGAAAATGGTCTATCGCCTCAAATTCAGATTCGCTAGTGTTGTGAGCTAACATTGGGGCCTCCTAATGTTTGTTTCAGTTTACATTTTGCACCACTATCTTGTATGGTGCGGATCTGCGAGATTTTCGAGCTTCCAAGCAGATTGTCGATAGCCACGCACCCTACTAATGACTAACAACTGCGTACCCTACAGCCTAATGACTGATGATTATTCAACCTCCTTAATGCTTGTTTTTCGTTCTAAAATCTCCTTAAGTACAAGAGTAATAACTCCTAAAAAACCTAGAATTACCGCCGCTGAAAATGCTGCTTGCGTCGCGTACTGCTTGTAAGCATCCTCTACAAACAAAGGCAAAGTTTGGGTTTTTTTAGCAATATTTCCTGATACCACAGAGACGGCTCCAAATTCTCCCATTGCTCTAGCATTGGTCAAAATTACTCCGTAAAGCAATCCCCAGCGAATACTGGGAAGCGTGACATTCCAGAAAATTTGCCAGTCATTTGCTCCCAAAGTTTTCGCCGCCTCTTCTTGATCTGTTCCCACTTCTTCCAAAACAGGAATTACTTCGCGGGCCACAAAAGGCAAGGTAACAAAAGCAGTAGCCAGCACCATTCCAGGGAAGGCAAAAATAACCTTGATATTGGCCGCCTCCAGCCACGGCCCGAACCAGCCCACCCGACCGTAAAGCAGTACAATCATTAAACCTGCAACTACGGGTGATATGGCAAACGGCACGTCTAAAATGCTGATTAATAGCGTGCGCCCCCGAAATTTATTGCGACCAATTACCCAGGCTGCACACAAACCGAAGACTGTATTTACAGGCACGACAATCAGAGAAATCACTAGGGTAAGTTGCGCTGCGTGCAGAAAATCTGGCGAGGTTAAGTTAGAAAAAAATGGCTCAAATCCTTTTCTGAAAGCTTGGTAAAAAACGTTGAGCATGGGGATGAATAAGACGAGAGCAAGATAGCCGCTCGCAATTCCGATTAAAGTGGGTTTTACCCAGGCTTTCTCCTGACTCCGACTAGAACCCGCAGGCGGAAATTTGTAATCAGCGGGTGAATTTATATTAGCCGTCATAGCGTCTTCTCCATGCTTGTAATAGATTAATTGCGAACAGCATTGCCAGGGAAATAGCTAACAATACAGTGCCGATAACTGTTGCTCCTGCATAGTCGTACTGTTCCAATCTTTGAAAAATTAATACTGGGGCGATTAAATCTTTGAAGGGTATGTTAGAAGCTACAATTACAGTAGAGCCATACTCGCCAACTGCTCGCGAAAACCCGAGGGCAACTCCGGTTAAAATAGACGGGAACAGCGGCGGTAAAACTACTCGCCAGAAGGTTTGAAATTGAGAAGCACCCAAGCACCAAGCTGCTTCTTCGATGTCTTTTTCCATCTCGTTTAAAACTGGCTGTACAGTCCGCACGATAAAGGGCAAGGAAATAAATATCATCGCTATTCCTACGCCCAAGCGAGTAAATGAGATCTTGATTCCCAAGGGTGCAAATAGCCCGCCGATCCAGCCGTTATCGCTGTAAACTGTGGCGAGAGTTAAACCGGCGACGGAGGTGGGCAGTGCAAAAGGTAAATCGACTGCTGCATCGACAACCCGTTTTAAGGGAAAGTCGTAGCGGACTAATACCCAGGCAATCAAGGTGCCGAATACTCCGTTAATTAATGCCGCAATTAATGCCGTAAAGAAGGTGACATCGTAGGCGGAAAGGGCGATCGGACTGGTGGCAATTGCCCAAAATTCGGCGGGGTTTGCTGTGCTGGCTTTCAGCAGCATTGCTGCAACTGGGAGCAATAGCATTAAGCTGAGGTAGCCTAGGGTGATTCCCCAAGGTAATGTGATTTTGCCGATCGCCCTTTTGATATTTTCGATGGGAGATTCAGGGTTGCTGGTTGGAGATGATACAGCCATAAGTGAATAGTTTGGATTTGCCAAGAATAGTGAATCTTTTAGATCCCCGACAACTTCGAGGAAGTCGGGGATCTGAGCATTCTGTTTTTTTACTGTTTAATTGAACCTTGGATTTTGTCAAAAACAGCTCCGTCATCAAAGAATTTCTGCTGAATATCTTTCCAGCCTCCTAAGTCTTGAGCTGTAAATAGGGTTTTGATGGGGGCATATTTTTTGACAAATTCTGGTTCCGCCGCTACTGTCGCATCTACGGGGCGGAAGCCTACTTTGGCAAATTCTCGCTGAGCTTCTGGGGTGTAGAGAAACTTGACAAATGCTTCGGCGACTTCGCGAGTACCGTGTTTATCAACGTTTTTATCGACGATGGCAATCGGATTGTCGATCGAAACATTAACTTCGGGAATAGTATAAGTGGGTTTTTCGCCTTTCTCACCTGCCAGAAGAATCTCGTTTTCGTAGTTAATTAAGGCGTCACCTTGACCTTGTTTGAAAAATACATCAGTGGCTTCGCGGGCATCTTTCGTTAGAATCGGGACGTTTTTGTAGACTTTGCTAGTAAAGTCTAATGCTTTGGTTTCGTCTCCTCCGGTTTTAACAACCGAGCCCCAAAGTGCGAGGAAATTCCAACGGGCAACGCCTGATGTTTTGGGATCGGCAGTAATCACTTTTACTCCGTCTTTGCTTAAATCTTCCCAGCTTTTGATGCCTTTGGGATTGCCTTCGCGGGTAACTATCGCTGCTACCGATTTGCTGACTATGCCTTCGTTGGGAACTTCTTTTTCCCACCCAGGTTGAATTAGTCCGGCTTTTTCGATTTTTGCGGTGTCGAGGGCGAGCGCTAGGTGTACGATGTCTGCTTCTAAACCGTCAATTACGGCCCGAGTTTGGGAACCGGAACCGCCGTAGCTTTGGTTAAAAGTAACGGTTTGACCCTTTTCTTTTTGCCATTGTTGTACGAATTTGGGAATTATGGCTTCGTGGGCGGCTTTGGTGACGGCGAAGGATACTAGGGTTAATTCTACGTTGCCTTTGTTGGCTGCTGAGCTAGCACCGCCTGGAGTAGCACCGCCTGGAGTGGCTACGGGGTTGTTGGTGCTTCCCTGGCCGCAGGATGCAACCGCCAGACTTAAAGTTATTCCCACTAAAAATAGCGACACAAATCTTTTGAGCGCCTTAAATGATTGGTTTGTGCCTGCGGGTGGCTGTTGCGGCCAGTGAAGGTGTTGAGTTAGGCGTTGCCACGGACTCATTATATTTGTTCCTCTAGAGAAAGTACGGTTATTGGGTCGGGATACCGTAATTATGGTTGTGAAGTACGATTATAGACAAGAGCGAGTGAAAAGGCAACAAAAAAAACGAATTGGGGGAACTCAGGGTCGATCGCATATCCTGATGTCTTTTCCCTCGGTGCTTTCGATCCAGATTTGGGGTAAAATGTAAAGTGTATAAATAAATATTATTATTGAGTTAAGGTGCTCAACTTGCGCGGCTGCACGATACGCCCTACGACTACCATCGGCCGATCGCTCAAATGTAATAGCCCTGCCAAGAGTCCCCGCCCCAGCGAGATATGCCTGACTCGCGCGATCGCCCTTAAGTAAGAAAAAGTTTTAACTGGTATGTCCTTACCCCGCCCCGTCTCAGACACCCTCATTGAACTGTTGAAGCCTGTAGCCTCTGAATTGGGAGAAAGATTGGGAGCAAGCGCTGTCAACGAACGCTATGCAGAAATTGAGCCGTCTGGTTCTTCAGCTTTGAACCAGCAAATCAAAAAAGACCCCCGCTGGATTAAAGCACAAATGAAATTTTTGCAGCGGCAGCAGGCGAGAGAACAAGAATTAATCGCGCTCGCCGACGCAGAAGAATGGGCAAAGGAAGAACGTGTTAATCGAATTAAGGCACAAGAATTGAGAGATAAGCGGGCAATTAGTCGGCTGTGCCGCGACTTAATGCGAGAGTTTCAATCAGAAGCAATTCGAGTTAAGCTGAGCGAAATTCAAACTATTTGGGACAGGGACAACTGGTTTTCCAATTTGAGCAGGCAGGAAACTGAACAGATTTTGCAGCAGCAGCAGCACCGATTGCTGCTGTTAGTTGCTCCCGCAAAAATTAGCGAAGATTGCCCGGATTCGTTTCGCCACAATCTAAATATTGAGCTGCCGGCTAAGTTAAGAGCTTTTTTGAACCAGCACTACCCCCAGCACGGAGATGTGTGTCCGGTTCAGTTTTACGGAGACTATTTCAAAAAATCGATTTCTGATATTGATGTGGAGCGGTTGCAGAGTGTTTTGTCTCCCGTACCTACAGCTATACTGTACAGCGATATCAGCGATTATGAAGTTAATTTTCATGTCGGTTTTTGGGGAGTCATAAATCAGAGCGTTTCTCTAGTGGCGATGCAGCCTTGGAATTGGGAAGAGGTTTATCACCAGTTGGAGGCGGAGGGAAAAGATCAAAAGCTGAGCCTGCGGATTATTCGGCAAATAATTGTGACGATTCACAAATTATTGGCGGCTTTTTTAGCGGATTTGTATTATTTAAATATCGATTTTACTCACGAACCTCAGCTATTTAAATTAGAGGCGGAATTTGCTCAGGAATGGTTTTCTAAAGATTGGGCCCTACCGTATATGGAAACTCTTAAAGAAATTCAAGAGCAGCAGCGAATAGTCTATAAAGGAGAGATGCGGCGGCTGGCGCTGCGAGAGGCGAAAGCTAAGGCGGAACGCCAACGTTTGGAGGAAGCTGAACTCAAACGCAGACAGGAAGTGGAGGCGGCATCTAAACGGGCAAAGGAATTAGCTCACAAATTAACACATCAGAAATGGCGGTGTGTATATACGCTGCCGGGACATTCATCGTTTGTGAATTCTCTGGCTATTAGTCCTGACGGCCAAATTCTGGCTAGCGGTAGTTGGGATAAAACTATTAAGATTTGGAATTTAGAAACAGCGGAATTAATGGGTACTCTGACGGGACATTCCGATCGCGTAAATTCGGTTGCTATTAGCTATGACGGAAAAATGTTGGTCAGTGGCAGTTCGGACGAAACTATTAAGTTTTGGAATTTGCACAACGGTGATTTGCTGTGTACTTTTCCGGGACATTCTATGGAGGTGAATTCGGTGGCGATTAACCCGAAGCGCCAGGTAATTGCTAGCTGCGGCGGGGCTGATAATACGATTAAGCTGTGGAATTTGCGGACTGGTGAGTTGCTGCGGACTTTGAGGGGTCATTCTGACAATGTGAATGCGGTGGTTTTTAGTCCGGACGGTCAAATATTAGCGAGTGGGAGTTCGGATGCGACGAGCAAGGTTTGGGATGTGGAAAGTGGCAAGTTGCTGCGGACTCTTTCGGGGTTGAATGTTGGGGTGAATTCTGTGGCGATCGCCCCAGACGGTCAGATTCTGGCTAGCGTCAGCAATGATTATACGATTAAGCTGCGGAATTTGCACACGGGCAGTTTGTTGCGGATTTTAAATACTAATTATGCGAGGGGAAAGGGTGTAACTAATTTAGGAACGAATGAGGCGCTGCATATTTTACAGAATTATGTGAGTCGGGGCGATTCGGTTGCTATCAGTGGGGACGGTTTGACTTTGGTTAGTGGCTGCGATGATAATACGATTAATATTTGGAATTTGCAGACGGGGGAGTTGTTGAGCGCTCTTAAGGGACATTCGGGTACGGTGTACTCGGTGGCGATCGCACCTTCGGGCAAGTTGCTCGCCAGCGGCAGTGCGGATCAGACGATTAAGATTTGGCGGTGCGATTAGTTAATTGGCAGTGGGCTGTGGGCGGACTATTCCGGTTTTACCCTTACGGGGAGGGGTTTTGAGCGAATTTGAAAAAAAAATGGCTGGGGGGGTTGCGCTAATGACTATAAGTTTGCTATATTAAGTTTCACTGCTGGTGTAACTCAGTTGGTAGAGTAGCTGATTTGTAATCAGCCTGTCGCAGGTTCAAATCCTGTCACCAGCTTTATTAGTATAATTTTGATAGATATAACTATCTACAAATCACAAGCTCTATGTTGACGATCGAGCAAATTGAAGCCGCTATCCTGGATCTACCACCAGATAAGTTTCATCAACTTGTGGAATGGTTTTTTGAGTTGGATTATCGGCGTTGGGACGTGCAGTTAGAACAAGATATTGCTGGCGGTAAGTTGGAAGATTTAGCCCAGGAGGCGATCGCAGATTTTGAGGCGGGGCGCTATCGGGAAATTTGATGCACTACACGACTCGTCGATTTTGGGAATGCTACAACGCTTTACCTGAAACCGTAAAGCTTTCAGGTAAAGCGTTGTTACGAATTACTCAAAGCCGATCCAACTCATCCATCGCTGCATTTCAAAAAAGTCGGCAAGTATTGGTCAGTCAGAGCCGGACAAGACTACCGAGCTTTGGGTATAGGGATTGAGCAGGGTATTTTGTGGTTTTGGATCGGCGCGCACGCAGAGTACGATCGGCTTATTGGCTAACAGTAACATCAATTTTACCTAACGCAGCGCAGGCTTTTTTCAACCATTCAATTGCTGCTGCATCAAGTACGGGTTCCAGTTTCTCGACTACCGAAGCGTGATAGTTGTTCAACCATGCTAATTGAGTCTTTGACAGCCGATCGACATTTATCAATTTGCGTTCAAACGGAATATACGTCAGCGATTCAAATCCGTACCAAACCGAACCGTTTTTTGATGGCATTTCCCTGACAACATAGAGATTTTCAATGCGAATTCCGCCCCATCCGGGTTCGTAATATCCCGGTTCGATGCTCGTTACCATTCCGGCTTCTAGGGGATACTGCACAGATTTGCTGATGCCGTTTGGCCCTTCGTGACCGGCTAAAAACGCGCCGACTCCGTGCCCGGTACCATGTCCGTAGTCGAGTTGTTCTTGCCATAATACCGCACGGGCGATCGCATCTAATTGCGCTCCCGTTGTTCCTTTGGGAAATTGCTGCATTGCACAGTTGATGTGCGCGATTAAGACTGTTGTGTAGTGTTCTATTTGTAGCGCCGTCGGTTCTCCGATACTTATTGTTCTCGTATCGTCGGTTGTACCTGCTAAATATTGCGCGCCTGAGTCAAGCAGCAGCAGTTCCCCCGGTTTTAACGTTATTTCTGGGCTAGGGGTTCCGTAATGTACGATCGAGCTATTGGCTCCCGCACCTGCGATCGTTCTAAAAGTTAAAGTCTGAAAATCTGTCTCTTGCTTGTAAAATCTTTCGATTGTTTCTTTGACATCAAACTCTGTCAATACCTTACCATTTTCTAGCTGTTCTGTCAACCACTTTAAAGTCAAAGTTTTCGCTCGACTTGCTTTGAAATTGGCTGATTTCATCTGCTCAATTTCTACGGGATTTTTGCGAGCTTTCATCCCTTCCACCGGATGTGTCTCAAAAACTATTTCGATATTGTATAACTGCGCTTTTTCCTGGTTTAATATTAACTGGTACGTGCCTGCTGTGCTGTGTTTCGGATCTAAAAGTACCCGAACTTTATTTGGCAAATTTACGCAAGTTTTTAAGGTATGCGGATAGTCTGCGTAGGGAAGCAAAGTTACATCCGCCCGCAATTCTTGCTTGATTTCTAGTGAAATTCGTTCGGTATTTGTAAACAAAAACGCTGAATCTGTGGTGACAATGGCATAGGATATGAAAATGGGAATGTGGGGAATATCCGAGCCTCGGAGGTTGAACAGCCACGCTATTTGATTGAGGTTGGTAATCGGAAGCACATCGATGTTGGCTTTTTGCATCGCTTCCCTGACTCTGGCTAATTTTTCGGCTGCGGTTTCTCCTGTCAGGGATACAGGTAAGCTAAATATGGGCTCTGCATCAATCGCGGGTAAAGTCTCTGCTGTTTTCCAAGAATTTTGCGATCGCACTTTGTCTGTCAAATTTTCCGGGATTGGTATGAGATCAATCTCCGCCGTCACAAATTTTTTCACCCAATTTTGATATTGCTCTGTCGCTACGGTAAACGGGTCAAAACCAAGGCGAATTTTAGTTGATTTTTGGGCTGATTCTACAGCCAGCTTTTCTAAAGTTTCAATTAAAGTTAAATTTCCTTCTAACCCGAGTTTCGATATTTGAATAATTCCAGTATCGACTTGCAATTCGGCTTGTTCGTAATAGCGGGAATCCACAAACAACCAAGCGGAATCTTTGCCAACCAACAAATCGCCGGCGGAACCCGTAAAACCGCACATCCAAGCCCGCCGCTGCTTGGCTGCTGGAACTGATAAATTTAAGTGTTCGTCAACCGCTGGGATGAAATAGCAATCTAAGTCGTAATCTGCCATCAAATCGCGCAAGTCTGCCAGTCTTGCAGCGGAGGTATCTTGAATCTTTGTATTTGCTTTCAAGTTAGTGGAAACCATTTTTAATTTTCCTATTTTACTTGTTTAAAATTGTCTTCAAACCTTTAACTAATCTCATAATACCTGCGGTGGCGGTTGCTTTTTCCAAAGCACCGTAAGCCACCCGCAAATAACAGCCACTATCCATGCCGAAGGTTGTACCGGGAAGCACTGCTACGTGATATTCACGAATTAATTGTTCGACTAATTCCATTGTATCGAGTTCAGTATCAACTTTCAAGAAAAAGTAGAATGCTCCGGCGGCAGGGGAAATCGTACACAAGTTTTGGATGGTATTGAGTTCGTCTAATACGAGTTGGCGCACAGATGCGATCGCCCTTACATAATTATCGCAGTAACCTCTACCAACTTGCAAGGCTCCCAGGGCTGCATACTGAGAAATTACGGGCGGACAAATTAAGATTGTATCTTGAATCTTTCTCACTGAAACCAGCAAGTGTTCTGGTATTACCATATACCCGATCCGCCAACTCGCAAAACCGTAGGCTTTGGAGAGGCTAAATAGAGAAATTGTATGTTCGCTGCTGTTGGGAAAAGCGGCGGGGGAACAGTGTTTTACGCCGTTATAAGTAAAATATTCGTAGGCTTCGTCGCTGATGTGATAGATGTTGTGCTGGCGGCAAATTTCGTTAACTTCTCGGAGTGCTTCAAAAGGATAAACGACGCCTGTTGGGTTGTTGGGTGAAACGGTGACGATGGCTCGCGTTTTGTCGGTAATTGCTTTTTTTATAGCATCGATATTAAGTTGATAGTTGGCGTCGGTTTCTACTATCACTGGTCGGCAATTTGCCATAATTGTCGCCATTTCGTGGTTGAAGTAATAAGGTGATTGGATAATAACTTCGTCTCCCGCTGAGGTGATGGCGAGAATGGCGTTGGTAAATCCCATATTGCTACCAGCGGTAACAACAATGCAGTTGTTGGTGTTAATTTCTATGTTGTTATCTGTTTGGAGTTTGGCTGCGATTGCATCTTGTAATTGTGGAATTCCTTCCACGGCTTTGTATTTGTGATTGTCGAGATTTGCGAAGAATTCGGGGATTTTTTCAAATGATTCTTGTGGCGGATTGTAGTAAACTACGCCTTGTCCTAAAGATATCGTGCCTGGATTTTGGCGAATCAGTTCGCCAACTACTGGAATTATGGGCGACTGTACCGATTGCATTCGAGTCGCGTGATTTTTCCTCATATATTATAAGTAATTGTAGGGCAGGTTTAGTGATAATGTACGTCCTTAAGCAAGTTTACTATTTCACGCACGCCCCTCTCCGCTTCAGGATCTATGTACTTCTATTTTAGAACCTTGGGGCGACTTAAACACTTTAACTTGTGCGGGCAATCTTTCGCCCAATTCTCGAACGTGGGTAATCACTCCAATCAGCCTGTCTCGCTGCCGCAAAGATTCTAAAATTTGAGTAACGCTTTCGAGAGTTTCGGTATCTAAAGTGCCAAATCCTTCATCGAGAAACAAGCTGCCCAAGTGAGATCCTTGAGACAGCTTTTCTGACAAAGCTAAAGCCATTGATAAGGAAGTGGCAAAGGTTTCGCCACCGGAAAGGGTTCGCACTCGTCTAGCTTCGCCACCGTTCCAATTATCTGCTACCCAATATTCGCCGTCTTGGTTTATTAGTTTGTAGCGATTTTCGGTTAATTCTTGCAAAATTAAGGTGGCGCTGCCGACTAATTCTGCTTCTAAATGTTCTAAAATGTAGGATTGAAATTCGTTGGATTTGAGATTCTGCGCTAAGGTGTGATAAGTTTGCTCTTGTTCGGTAAAATTTGTGATTTGCTGTGACAGTCTTTCGGCTTGTTCGAGATTTTGGGCTGCTACTTGAATCCAAGCTAAAAGTTCGGCGCGGTTGTTGTTGGCTTGGTTGAGGTTTTCGTGGGCGGTATGTTTTGCCGATCGCACTTGTGCTAAAGTATTTTCATCGGTACTTCTGCCTGCGATCGCCTCGCTCAAATCTTTGGCCCGCGTCTCTAACTGAATTTTTGATTCGCGGTGAGAGCGAATAGCATTTTCCCATTGCGCTTGTTCTTTAACTGTCGCAACCGCTGCTAAAAATGTCTCTTCTGTGAAATCAGCCGCTGTTAATTTTACTGACCAATCCAGGTTTAGCTGCTGTTTTTGGGCTTGGGCTTGTCCAAAAACTTCTCCAGCTTGTTGCTCTCTCTCTGCTGCTTGAATAATCTTATTTTGAGCAGTTTGATAGGATGTTTCGGCAACTTTCAGCAGATTTGCCAAGTCTTGCTTGTCTTGTTCTAAGACTTTTGCTAAATTAGCATAAGGTTGATATTCGGTAATTTGATAAAGCGCATTTACACAACTTTGCAACTGCTGCTGGCGGCGGTCTGATTCGGCGATCGCATCTTCATATTCCTGCTGTTTAGCTGCTTGAGTCGCCACAGCAAAATTAAATTTTTGTTGAAAATTATCATATTCCAATGATGCGAGTTGGAACTGCTGTTCGGTTTGGCGGTATTGGCGATCCCTCTCTTTAAGGATTGCCAACTCCTGTTGCAACCCCAAGCTTTCCCAATGATGAGTCTCCAGAACTTGAGTGATTTCCTGCTGCAATTCGGCAACTTTATTCGCGGTTAATTCCAACATTTGAGCAATTTCCGACTCTTTTTGCAGGCAGGCTGAAACTGCACTTTTTCCCTCAGCCGCCAACCTTTGAGCATCTTGAAAAACCTGATTTGCTGTCGCCAATTTCCGCCGCAAACCAGCGACATCGACAATATTAGAATTGGGCAAAGGAGGGAGCAGATCGCTCTCAGGATGCACCCCCCCACACACTGGGCAAGTATCGCCAGAATTCAGCGACATTCTGACAGCAGCCACACTCTCTAAACGTGCCGCTTCCGCATTAGCGGTTTGGGCCGCTTCTAACTCGCGATCGCACTCTTTTAGTCGAATTTCGGCTGCTTCTAAATTAGTGGCAACCTCCAAATAATTCTGTTGAGCCCTTTCCTTCTCTGCCAGAGATTTATCCAACTGTTCTTGCTGAGTCTTTTGCTGCTTGGTAATTAGCTGAATTTCCATCAATAAGGGTGAAATTTGCTGCAATTGCTCTAAACGCTTTCCTCCCAGCGCATACTGTTCGAGCTGTGCCGCTGCTTGAGTAACTCGAAAACCCGCACCTTGAATTTTAGTGTTAGCAGCTTGCAGGTCTTTATCTGCTGCCATAAAAAAGCGGAGTTTTTCCTGTTGAATTTTTTGGGCAAGCGCAACTTCTTTTTCTAATTGAGCGCGCTGTTCTTCATATACTTTAGCAGCAGCTAGAGCATCTTCCCGAGCCTTAATTTGTGGCGCTAGCACCTCTTCTTTCGCTTTTGCCGCGTCAAGTTGCTGCTGCTCTACTGCTAGCTCAGAGCGAGCTTTTATTAACTGCTTTCGCGCTGCCACCGAGGCACTTTCGGCAGTTTCATACTGACTGCGAGCCGATCGCACTAAAGCCCAATCTCCCTGTAAATGATTGGCAGCTTGCGCTCTTTCTAAACGCTGTGCTAAAATTGTAACCTCGGCGGAATTAGCATTTAATTTAGCCAGTTCTTGTTCCAGCTCTTGCCAGCGAGCGATTTGCGAAAATAGCTGTTCCTCTTCATCTAGATCCTTCTGAGCTTTCATCACAGCGCGATCGAACTCAGGCAACTGCTGCTCTAAAATCAAAAGTTGCGATCGTCTTTGATCCACCTCATCCGCCGTCGGCGCACTCAAATCGGCTAGCTGCCTTTCCACCATTTCCCGTTCCTGTTTCAGCAACTTTGCGAGTTCATTTGTTTCCTTCCGCATCTGCTCAAAAATCTCAAATCCCGCTAGCTGCCGCAAAATTTCCCGGCGTTTTGAAGTATCCCCTTTAATAAACTCATCAAACTTGCCTTGAGGCAGAACAATTGCTCGTGTAAAAGTATCAAAGTCCATTCCTAAAATCTGTTCAATGGTATTTTGAACAGCAACGATACTCGTCCCCAAAGTTTCCCATTGACCATTTTGCAAGTTATCCAAAATCACCTTATTTTCGGGATTTTTCGGACGGAAACGCCACCTTCGCGTCACCCGATACTGTGCCGAACCCACAGAAAAACGCAACTGCACTTTTAAATTTTCGCTACCTTGACTCGCCAAATCACTTACTTGTTTGCCGCTGCGAGTTGTCGTGCCAAAAAGAGCGTAAGTCATGGCATCTAGGAGTGAAGATTTTCCCGCACCTGTAGCACCAGTAATTGCAAACAAATCGAGTTGAGAAAAATCTAAACGCTGTTCCTGGCGGAAGCTGGTAAATCCTTCAAGAATAAGTTCGAGTGGACGCATACTGATTTTAGATTTGGGATTTGGGGTTTTAGATTGTTATATTCAGGTCTACTGTCTTCCTTCTACAGTCTTCCCGATCCCCCCTAACCCCCCTTAACAAGGGGGGGACAAGAGTATTATCAAAGTCCCCCTTCTTAAGGGGGATTTAGGGGGATCTAGACTCGACTACAAGCGACATTGAGCGTGGGTTTCAGTCTTAAAACTATTTGAAATTTGAGATTTTGGATTTTGGATTGTATTTTTTTACCCATTTAATTGCTAACTGTTTCCTTAAACTTCTTGTACAAGTTTTGAAATTCCTCCAATACTGCCGGTTTCGGTGTCGTTCCCAAGCGGTTTTGATAATAGTTGCAAAACTCTGCTGCCGGATCGAAATTATTGGGATCGATATTAGTTATTTCTGTTGGTTCTAGGGCTGCATCTGGATAGCGCGGTTCAATTAACAGCGCTTGAGAACAGATTTGGCGCACTCGATCGGCAAGTCCGATTTGCGGACTTTCCAGTTCGACAATTACTTTCAAGAAACCCGGATGATACTGATGAGCTTGTAAAGTTTCCTCAAGATTGTCGTTATGACATTTAAGCACTTTTAATGGCTTGTGGCAAGCCACAGGCTTAAATTCCACCTTGGCCTGACTTCCCGGCTCAACTTCTATCAAGCAAAATCCTTTTTCTTGTTCCGCTTCTCCAAAATCTAACTGAATCAAAGAACCCGAATAATAAGCCGGAGAAGTCTCAGAAACCCGCTGGTGAATGTGGATGTGTCCGAGGGCGACATACTGAGCTTCTGGGGGCAGAGTTTGCGAGGACAGCAGGTATTTTTCTCGCGTGTAATAAGCGACTTCGGATTTTGCCAAACGAGCGCCGTCAATGCTCATGTGTGCCATGAGAAGATTGACAGTATTGTCTCTAAAATCCCTGGTTAAATCTTCGATTAAATATGCTACAATTTCGCGGTAATCTTTTCGGCGATCGGCATCGCCAGACTGCCACAGAGAATTAGCATCTAACAGTCTTTGTTCGGAAGCAAAAGGCATCGCTCCCACACAAAGTTTACCGCTTTTTGTATTAAGAGTAATTGTGCCGCCGTCTGCCGAAAGCCTGGGTTTGCCTAAAGCGCGAACACCGGCGAGGGAAAGCAATTGCGCGATGCTGTCGATGCGGGATGCCGAATCGTGATTACCCGCGATCGCAATTGCGGGAATTCCTGCCGCTTGGAGTTCGCAGAAAAAGTTATAAGCAATGCGTTCGGCGTAAGCGGGAGGGTTGGGCACGTCGAAAATGTCGCCGGCGACGAGCACAGCATCAACATCCAAGGCTTTTGCTTGCTTCAAAATCTGTTCCAGGGCGATCGCAATTTCAAAAGTGCGATCGATTCCTCTAAAACGTCGCCCTAAATGCCAGTCAGCAGTATGAATTATTCGCATAGTACGAGGGGTATTTTGTTTATTTTCAGAGAAATCTGTAACTTTTTAATCTTCCTCATTTTCTTGAATTGCTGTTTCAATCTCATCAGGATATGCCTCAGAATAAGTAAAAGCATTCACCAAATCTGCTGCACAGATATCGGGATGACCTTCTAAAATATGAGCATCGGTGGCATCTTGACGGCGATAGCTTATTAACAACCAAACAGGAATCCGCGTTTTTCGGATACAGGCGGCACCACCCATGACACCGGGAGTCTTTTGAATTCCCTACCCAAGGTATTCTATCATTTCTACTCACTCCGAAGGACGGTTAACTCGAATCAGTAAACTTCTCACTGATTCTCGATTAGCAATAGCTTCATTAATGCGTAAAGCCAACAAATCCCTATTTTAATCATCTTTACAAACAATGATACCAGCATGGTCTTGTTCTAATGTATGCAGCCTGATAAAATGACGGCGATTGAGCGTTAAAATAGCGCGGTCAATACTCACTGCAAAAGCTAACACTTCTTCAGCAGGAATTTTTTGATTAGCATTTCCTGCTTGCTGTACGGTAAGGATACCGTGACCTAAAGTCTTCAGCAATTCCACAACCCGCCTCGGAAATTGTTCATCTGCATAGAAACGCGCCACTTTTCAATCTTCCTCATTTTCTTGAATTGCTGTTTCAATCTCATCAGGATATGCCTCAGCATAAACCCAAGCATTCGCCAAATCAGCGGCACGCAGAGTCGGATAGTCTTCTAGGAGTTCAGCTTCAGAAATACCTAAACGGCGAGCATTCACCAGCACCCAAATAGGAATTCGCGTTTGTCTGATGCAAGCATCGCCGCCGCACACGCCGGGAGTCTTGTGAATTCCCGACCAAAATTTTCTTAAACTTTGGGCTAGTAATTCTATAGCTTGAGCCTTTTCTTCGGGAGTTAAAGCCAAGAGTTGCGGTTGCAACTCTTTCAGTGTCGTATTTGTAGTTATTGAGTTCATAAATATTAATTTTTTTTGACCATACAGGTATTCTAGCACTGGCTAAATCAAAACTTTCATTCCACAGGCTTCACATCGTGAAACTGAGTATAATCAACCACCCGCCCTCCCGTCGCCGATTTCAAAAGAATATCTACAAACCGCATATTCCACATAATTTCAGAGGCTACAAAAGAATGTCGCGCGTGAATTGTTTGCGAAACAGTTTCGTCAATTCCCGTTAGCGTAATTACAATTTCTGCTTGGCACTCTATCAAATCTTTGGCAGTAACTTTGTACAAAGGACTGCTCTCGTCAATTGCGTGCATAACCGTCCAAGTTAATGCAAAAATCGGAGAGTGACTTCGCACCAATTGCAAATCGTAAAAACGTCGCATATATTCTCCTTCCGCTGTTACCTCATCGCGGATCAAAGTAGCTCGCTGCTGCGCTTCTAAAATTTGGTTGAATCGCTGATTTCCCGTGCGGTACATGAGAGTCGGAACGCCATTGAAAGGAGCGATTACAGCTACGCGGCTGAAGATAACTCTCGCTGTTGGTCGAGAAAATCTCGAAAAAGCCAGTCCCGTAATCATCGCGACTCCCCACAAACCAAAAAGCGCCTGGATCGCGACTATAGTATTAGCGTAATCCGTGCGCGGATACATGGCGCCGTAGCCGATTGTCGCCATTGTTTGCACGCTGAAATAAAAGGCATCTTTGAAAGAACCAGGCCGTGCATTAGCAATGCAATCTCCTCCCGCCAAGTAAGCTAAGGCAAATAAAGAATTCGTGATTACATACGAGAGACAAATAAGCATGAAAAATTGAGGCCAAGAAAGAGCTAACAGCCTGTGGTAGAGGTCGGCAAAATGCAGGCGAGGTACTCCCAACTTGACAATATTTAAGCTCAATTGTCCTTTTCGACTAACTAAACGAGCCTGTGGCTGGCGGTTGCGGTTGATTTTCATTGCGATTTGTAACTGCGGCTGTTTCAATTTGTAACTATTGCTTTGAGCGGGAAAACTTATCCTTTAGACTGATGTCTGATTCCAAAAATTCAGATAAAACGGGAGTTTAGAAATGGTTGAGCTTAACTGGCATGACTATCTCGTTATGGTTTCTTTTGTGGCTTCTATTGCGGGTCTAGTCCTGCTGGGTGATAGTCGCAACTCGCAGCCAACGGACGATTCCCTACGGGATAGCTTCGCTTCACGCAATTTGAGCGAAGAAATCCTAATCAAGATGAGCTTTACTTACTGGATAGTGTACTGCATCTCTTTTTTCGGGCTGAAACTTCACCTACCAGAGGATAGCTGGTTATTGCTCAGTTTGAAGCTGACTACTGTTCTTTCTTACTTGTTGACTGCTTCTAGCATACTCAGCCTGCCGCTGCAACGCATGGCTGTCCGACGAGTTGAAGATTAAAAAAAAGTGTTTGTAGTGGGGACTTCAGTTCTTTCGATCGCGGTGAAAAAAAACTAAAGTCCTGACTGCAAAGCTATTTGAGTTATATTACCGGGCAATAAGCTCACAGTTAACTGCGAGCTTGTTTAATTGTTTCTTATGTGATGGATGCAGGCTAACGCGCCCAAAATGGCTACGATCGATCGCACTCGTACTTGAAATGGCCATTCTGTTCCTGCCTTCCTTTGGCTGCGGAAATCTCAATAAGTATCCGTTGGCGAAGCGGGCGGGTTAGCACATAGCATGAGGTGGAGTTAGTGAGCCGCCTACACTGTATGCGATAGCAAAGCGTGTAGGGGTATGTCACGAAATCGGTTGCTCAGGATTTAAAGCCTTTAGAGCTTTTCTTTTTCTCCTGCGGTTTGGACTTTGACTTATTAACTTCGCCTAAAGCTTCCTGAAATAAGTTGTGCAGGTGCAGGGGAACGCTGGCAATTTCCGGGAGTTCGGGTTCTAAGGGTTTTTTAAACTCTTGCAGCAAGGCATCTAAATCGCGATCGAGCTGAAAATTAGTCCGCTGCAATACAGTTTGCAAAATTTGTTCTAATTTCGCTGGATTAACTTTAGCTAACCGTTGCCAAATCCAGGCATTAATTACAGTATCTTCTAGATAGTTACGTACCAGCTTCTCGTAACCAGGAACGGTTGAAAAGTCTTCGGCTGCTAGCAATGCAGTAAATTGATCGTAAGTAGACAAAAAGGTTTGTCCCCAGCGAGGATGAGAAAGTGCTGTCACCTGTTCGGCTTTCTTGAAGCGATCGGGCAATTCGACTTTCGGCATTACCATTTTTGAGTGAGGATCGCTATCGCTCGCGACCTCAACGGAAGAAAGCTCAGCACCGGCTGCTGCTATAGCTGCTGCTTTAATTTCTTCTGCATCGACTCCCGCATCTTCAACGATATCCGCGAGAGATTTACTTTCATCAATGCCGATATCAGCTAGGCGTTTTTTAGTGATTACTTCCTGAAATTCAGCCAACTGTTTATTCAGGTGATATCCCGATAGCGTCACTTCATCACTGCCAAAAAATTCAATAAAATCTTCGTGGTACTGTTCTACCGACTCCCAAGCTTGCTCTAACAATTCCGGGGCATCGCTGTACAGGTTCTTTTTGTGATTTTGCTTGAAATTGCCGATCGCCACCGCCAACTTCGGCTTGCCCAATTTCCCCATCGCTATGGGAGGGCCCGAGAGTATCCACCAGTCATCAGTGAGAGGAGCAATCCGGGCTCGCAAGATTTCTCCTAACTTAAAGCGAGACATTTCTTGCAGGAAATTAGCGCTGTTTGGCTTGACAACGTAGTGCTTAGCCGTCAGCCAGTTCATCAGTTCAAACCTGTCGGGGGAAAGTTGAGTGATTTCAAATAAGCCGGTGAAGCTTCTGTGCTGCCAACTTTCTAGCAAGCTGCGATCGCTCTCGGTTAAATCCGGCTGACTTTCGACAAAAAAGTCGATCGGCGTTTTGTCTCCAACTTGGCCTTCGACTGTAAAACTGTCAATCACTTGATTTTGCTGAGCAATATCATAGCGCTCGCCGGTTGATCGAGCTGCTGCAAAAGCTTCCAAAGCTACCGCCAACTCTCCCTCAGCATCCAGCACAAAGTCAATTAAATTTTGCTTGAGTGTCCAAGCTGTTTCCAACATTTCATTCACAATTTATACCAATTTTGAATCAGAGGATTTAGATTAACAATTATCGGATTTGAGGCCACGAACGCTTTCACGCTGCGGCTGCGATTGCTAATGTGCATCGCGAACAATGACAAAAATATGCGATCGATGCCTCAGTCCTGAATTAGTTTAATTTTAAGGCTAATAGTCAAAAAAAAATGCCCATCTCCAACAGAAGCATCCCGATTTGGTAAAAAGCGTTTATTACGAGTGCGATCGTCCCGCACAGCAAAGCCTGTGCGTCTCTAGGGAGTTCTCACAGCGAACAGTCCTGTGAAATAAAAATCGTGCTGAAAAAGGCGATTTCAAGGGAGCATAAAAATACCCTCTCCGATGTAGAGAGGGGCTGAAAATCCCCAAAAACTTCGCTAAACTAGCGTTAAAAACTGTGGCACCTATCAACAACAGTCCAAGACGCAGCAGCCGGGTTTTTTTTTATCAAACACTTCCCTCCATTCCGGTACCCGGCTAAAAATAACCGGAACGCTTGAGTTTGCGTGCCTCCAAGACTGAGAAATATTTGGCGTAAGCCCTTAGCGGCCGTCTTTGTTAATGTCGCCAGGAACAGCGCGTTCCACCCGATCCCAAGCGTCGCGCGTGGCATGCTTGGCTTTGTCCCAAGTCACATTAGACTTACCGCGATTTGTTTCGTAGTCGCGCTGCAAATCCGGTTCGATCTCGTGGAATTGCTTACCAGTAGCGCCATAGCGGCTGTATCCCTCATAGCCGGTGCGGTATGCAGGCTGATAGTCTTCGTAAGTGGCGCTCGTGTCCGCGTAAGGACGGGAAGTGTAATTGCTTTGCCAGTAAGCATCTTCTACCGTGGGGTCGATCGCCTCGGCGACACCTTTGCCGGCCAAACCGCCACTAAACGCACCCACAACAGCGCCCACAACTGCTCCCACTGGCCCGCCAATTGCACCGCCGATCGCAGCACCCGCAGCACCCGCACTCGCCGCACCTATACCCGTTCCCACTGGATGAGCCCCTGTTTCCCCCGAAAGCGGGTCTAGGTTAGCATCAGGTTCATGTACCGTTTTTTTCTCATCGCTCATGATATTTTTTTCCTTTTATCTAACTGTAACTATTATTAAATCTACCTTTTAAATTCATATCTATTCATCTGCCTTAAGGATGAACCTGCTACTTTAAAAAAAAGGGGAAGGACAAAACCGTTTTGAACGTACAAAGTGGTTTTACACCCTAACTCTAACGCGGTAAGGTGCGAAATGCGTACCTTACCGCGTTAGGTTCAAGTAAGTCCTGAGCTATGGTCAAGGGTGTACTCACGGAAGCTCTGTATATACCAGCAACTTGAGTTAGATAGAAATCTGTTGATTTATTAGTTGCCCGTGACCTTTTCGATCAACTCTTCAGCTTTTTGAACTATGCCTTCTTGCGGGTGTTCTCCCTTGTACTCTTTTAAGCTTTCGTCGTAAACTTTCTCGACCTTGGCAGGATTTTGAGCAGTTTTGACTATATCTTCGTAAGCTGCTTGGGGATTGAGATCCTCGAAACTTTCTGCGGGGTCAGTAATTTTAGCTTCCGGTGGCGCCTGAGTCCTGTCTTGACCTGCGTAAGCACCCTGACTGGGTACTACCGCTAGACCTACCATACTAATGAAAGCCAGCGTACAGACCAGCAAAATGCTTTGAATCAATGTTTGTCCGAGAGCTTTTAAAACCCGCTTCATATCAACTTCTCCTCGTATTTTTCCGCAAAAATTATGGTGTTTGTCGCCCCTTCACTGCGATCGCACATTGACAACCTTGGTTCAAGCGCAATCTTTGTCGCAGCTACCGCATCTAGAGCGAGCGAAAAGGGATGTTTCCGATGATGTCCAATATCTTAAGCGCCTGCTTGTTACAATTACTTCTACCAAAAGATAGATTAGTTAGACAAGCGGAACTCATCTCCTATGAGGGGCGATCGCAATTCCTGCGAGGAACCCTATCTAGGGGTTTTCCCATCAATTACGAAGCCCCTCACTCTTCTCTTTTGGCGCGTCTTTCGCGTCTTCGCAGTTCGGGAGAAAATCCCATTCCCCAACATTTTAAAATGCTATAAATAACCTAAGTAACTACAAAAAAACCTGCTCTATGTCGAGGTTGCGGTTCTGCATAGCTTGTTCAAATAGCTCAGTAGAAAGAGCTTGTTCGACCGACCAAACGCCGGGTCTTTCCAGTTTTCCTTCTAACATTAATTGAGCTATGCTGCCAGTACCGATGCCAGTAGCGGTGGCAGCATTTGGGTGTACCGCTGTCGAGCAAACTTTAGCGGGTTGACCGTTTTTTAGACCGGTCACTTGCGATCGTACTGCCACACCAACCCCACTAAAACTATTAGTAACACTGGTCATCCCATAACTGACGTAGGAGAGAAATTCAATCACGGAGTTATTTTTGAGCCAGCTAGCAGGCCAATACTTGGCAACAAACCAGGTAAGGTGATTGTAAAGGTCGGGAGACGTACCGAATTTAGTCACAACTGATTTGACGGGGAAAGTTTCGGGCAAAGTAATTGCTTCCGGCATATCGAACCAGTAAACCCCTGTTTTACCGTAGGGTGCGGGAAATTCAATTGTTTCGCGATCGCTGTAGGGTTTTACTTGGTGCCACTTGCGATCTTCCCAAACCTCAAAAGGGGTTTGCAAACCTAAAAAAGTGGTTCTCATTACTGTAACACCAGCGCCACCTGAACCTCCAACTACATAACTCAAATGGATGTGTTCTGGCTCATCTAATTGTTCCACATCTCGGCGCACCATGCTATTAGACACACCGGGAAAAATCCCCGTATTAATAATAGCAGTAATTCCAGCATTTTTAGCAGTTTCACGCAATTCTAAAGCTCGGCGAGTAAAAATGCGGCTGTCGCTGACATCAGTATAATTAACACCTGCTTCTATGCAAGTTTTCAATACACTAGCGTCTCGGTAGTGAAAAGGCCCGGCACAGTGAACGACGAGGTTAGAGGATGAAACCGCTTGGTGCATGGCTGCACTGTCTGCTAAATCTAAAGCTATATACTGCACCCGATCCGGTGGCAATTCCGGCGTAATAGAGCCTTCAGGGTTGCGTCCGGTAATAGTAATTTCTGCATCGGTATGGGTAACAAGGTCTTGGGCCACGCTGCTGCCAATTCGCCCCCGCCCACCGACAATCAAAACTCGATTTGCCATCGCTAAAAAAAGGGTAACGCCACTTCTCAGTTTCTCAACTTGGGGCCGGCGTTTTCATCCGCATAAAGTATGAATTGAGGAGAATGCGAGATGCTGGGGGATCGGCGGCGATCGGCCAGCATCTGCAGATGGGGAGCGACTTCTACCAGGGAGTTGCCTGTTCTGCGAAATTAGAGTTTTGGCTGCGAAGCTAAGTTAAAAAATGCCTTCAGCGTTAACTTGTTCTTCTAATATTGAGAATTTTATCGATGGAATATGCTATCTGATGCAAAAATATTTTAACAGCTTTGATGGAAGGGGAACCGCCGCCACCGAGCGCGTAAGATGCACCGGATTTAGAAAGGGTATTGATGGCGATCGCACATCGTTTTCCCTTCACAGGGAATCAACCAGAAAAAATTCTCGCACTCGCACACTGATAAATCAATACAAACAAACGCAGATGTGATTCATCTGCGTTTATCTGCGTTCATCTGCGGTTGCTAAAAATCTTACTTCTCATTACTCCGAAATATCGACTTACCCTTCGCTTTCAGAGTATTAGCCGCATCTGCGAAAGTCTGGGCGATCGGCTGCTGCGAGTGCATGAAAACGCGAGCGGTATTGCGTCCCGGCATACCCGAAATCGAGCCGCCCGGATGCGTTCCCGCCCCCGTCAGAAACAAACCGTCGATCGGCGTTTTGTAATTAGCCAACTCCGGCAAAGGACGGAAAAAGATCATCTGATCCAGCGTCATATCAACGTGATAATAATTCCCCTTCAAAGCCCCCAAACGTTCTCCCAATTCCGCCGGACTTTCCACGCGGCGGCCGATAATTGATTTCTTGATATTGGGTGCATATTCTGCCAATTTGTCAATACAGCGATCGGCAACTTTGTTTTTCAGCTCATCCGTCCAACCCGTACCGTGCTGGCCGGTTCCTTCAGCATTTTCGATCATGTAAGGAGCAAAAAATTCAATCCAAGCTGTATGATGTCCGGGGGGAGCCATTGACGGGTCTCGTACCGTCGGAAACACTACATACATCGATGGGTCAGAGTCGGGGATTCTGCCGATTGAAGGGTCGCTGTGAGAAATTTCAACGTGTCTCACCGAGTCTGCAATTAAAACCGACCCCATTAAATATTCGTCTCGATGATTCCAGCGATCGAACTTGGGCATTTCATTGAGGGCTAAGTCTATTTTGAGAATAGTTTCGTTGTTGTTAACAATTTTGCGCTCCAATCTTTCCCGCAAATCCGGGTCGGCAGCATCGACATCGCTATCATCCATTAAATGCAGAAACAAGCGCTTAGCATCAATATTAGAAATGACACCTTTTGTAGCCCGGTATTCCGTGCCGCCGGCCACTCGAACTCCCACAGCGCGACCGTCATCAACTAATATTTTTTCGACGTGCTGATCGGTAAGTACCACACCCGAGTAACTTTTCACTAGATTGAGCAGCGCTTGCACTAATGCACCCGTCCCGCCGCGCGGTCTTGCCATGCCGGGATTGTGCCTCATTGCCAGCATAATTGCGCCTACAGCCAGGGTTTTTTGCGAAGGAGGCGCGCCGAGTTCTGCGGCTAATCTTGCTAGGGGTGCTTTGATAAATTCCTCGTCAAACCACTCGTTGAGAAGGTCTTCAGCGCTGGTGAGCATCGTGCGAATAAAGTCCAGCGTTTTGTCGGGGGAACCGATGACTGACAATAAATCTTTGATCTTTGAAATATCGTAGTTGCCCAGAATATCTATGATAGATTTTGGTGGCGCATTAAACATCGGAACCATTGCACCTAAAGCCCGCTGCCAAAAGTCTGTATATTCGGCATATTTTTTAGCATCGCGCTCGTTGTAGCGGGCAATTTCAGCACAAGTTTTTTCTACGGATTTGTGCGCTAAGAAATATTTGCCATCGGGATGCGGACAAAAGGCAACTGGATCGCAGAAAAGATATTCTAAACCGTATTTTTCCAGCTCTAATTCTTCTACAACTGGCCCTAAATGGATAAATTCGTGGTCGATCGCACAAAGATTGAATTTAAAATCCGGCAATTCGGGAATGGCAGCTTCGGTAGTTGCCGCGCCGCCGGGAACTGAACGTTTTTCTAACAAGAGGACAGTATATCCAGCTTTCAGCAGATAAGACGCACAGACGAGTCCGTTGTGACCGGCGCCTATGATAATGACATCATACGTTTGCATAAATGAAGTTCTAGGGAGTGGATATTTTGCTTATTTTACAAATGTTAACAAGTTGGCTGTCTCTACCAATAGAAATAGATTCATTGTCACTAAGCCGTTTTAGCATATTACAAAAGATGGAGCTTTGACAAAATGCTGTTGTGCGATCGCCCTTATTTATTCTTAAACTTACAGACTGACCGCCGTGCTAAAATCCCGCCAATATTATACTCTATTTAGCCACATTTATCTGCCTTCAATTAAAAACTTAAGCAAACGAAGTAAAAAGGAAAAAGGAACAGGAAAGGGGGCATAGGAAATAGGGAAGAGAAACAGTTTTGAGATTGCTTTTTTCCTTGCAACACGGCGAGTGGAAGGAGTTAAGCCCTAGGAAAATTACTTACTCCACACTCAAAACTGCTAGTCCATTACCAATTAGTCCATTAAGAGATATTACTTTAGTTGCTTGAGCGCCGCCTCAGCTTTTTGTACACCATCATTGTTGCCTTGCTGGCGGTAAGTATCAAGGGCTTGTTGAAAAGCTTCAATTGCTTCGGATTTGCGATCGCGCGCTTTGAGTGCCGTACCCATATTGTAATAAGCTTCGGCCCTATTTGGATCGAGCTTAATCACTCGCCCAAAAGTGGTAATCGCTCCTAAAAAATCTTGTTTTTCCAGTTGAATTTCCCCGATTCCTGCGTGTGCTTCCACTAAATTTGGCCGCACCGCAATAGCCCGCTGATAAGCTGCCAGCGCTCCGTCTAAGTCGTTTTGACCCTTGAGAACTTCGCCAATTTGTAACTGCACTTCTGGATTCCGAGGCTCTAGTTTTGCCGCTTCTTCAAAAGCTGCTAGCCCTTCGGAAGTATAGCCGGCACGCAGCAAAGCAGTACCTAATTTTAACTGGACACCGGCTTGTTTGGGAGCGAGTTCGGCTGCTTGTTGGAGCACGGTGACAGCACTGGCAAAATTTCCCTGCTGGATCAATACTAAACCCATTGAAGAATAAGCTTGCCAATTTTTCGGGTCGAGGGCGATCGCCTCTTGGTATGCTTTAAAAGCACCGCTGTAATCTTTTTGCTGAAAGAGTACCACTCCGAGACCGAGCCGGGCATTGACATTTTTGCGATCGAGTTGGGCTGCGCGGCGGTAAGCTGTGGCTGCTGCGGGATAGTTTTGCAAATTCGCCATTGCATATCCTAATGCGTATTGGAAGTCAGCATTCTTCGGTTCGAGACCGATCGCTTGTTGGTAAAATTCCACTGAGGCTTGATAGTTGCCTTGACGTGCTTCTAAATAGCCAATACCAGAAAAAATGCGCGGGTTTTCTGTATCTAAACGTGCCGCTTCCTGATAAATGGCGATCGCCTTACTGTAGTCTCCTAAATCTACCAACTCGCGCCCTTGGCGCAGCAAAGCATCTACATTTGAATTATTTTGAGGTTTGACTTCAACTGACGTTTCTGCTGAGAGCGCTATCTGCGGCACTGCGACAGCGAAGCCTGCTACTAGCAACGTACTGAATACCAAGAGACTTTGTTTATACACGGCCATTTGTTTCAAAGAGTGTGTGGAATGAAAGAGCGAGTTGCTGTCAGCCTGACAAGCTGACAACTTATGGTTTACCAGGAATTTTTGAGCGGCGAGATGTAGTAAATCTACAGAACAAGACCGACTCAAAATTTTCGCGATTGAGGCCAACTGATGATTGTAACAACAACTGATATCATCCAAGGAGCAGAAATTCAATCTTACCTGGGAATTGTAACTGCTGAGGTGGTTTACGGCACCAACGCCCTGCGAGATTTCTTCGCGGGCATTCGCGACATCATCGGCGGGCGCACCGGCAGTTACGAGGAAGTGTTTCTCAAAGGACAGCGAGATGCCCTCGCAGAACTGGAAAAACGGGCCCAGCGCCTGGGGGCCAATGCCGTAATCGGGGTGGAAGTTGACACCGGCACGATTAATGTAGACTCGAACGGAGCTTTGCTGCTGATTACAGCCGTTGGAACGGCTGTAAGATTGCGTTAAGCTGTCTTTCCTGTATACGTCCGCATTTCCTGTATACGTCCGGGAACTTTTCTAACGGGATAAAATAGTTATCAGTCATCAGTCATCAGTCATCAGTCATTAGCTAATAGCGACTGGCTGGGGGCTGATGACTTTTTCGTTTCTTTCTTCAGACATAGATACTGGTTATTTCCCCAGGCAGATATAGTTTCTATCAATCTCAGCCACAATCAATGCTTAGGTGAAAGATTGTTAAAAATTAAATCAACTCTCTGAGGAAAAAAAACATATGTCATACGTAAATAGACCTGTAGATAACGTTGGTACCGAACCCGTGGTCGTAAATTCAGTGATGGAATACCATGATCGAGTACGTTGGGGCCCGATTTTTTCGGGTTTGGTAATTGCGATCGGTACACAACTGGTGTTAAGTGCATTGGGCGCTGCGATCGGCTTAAGCAACATTGCTAATTCAGGAGCTCCGCGCAGTATTTCAGGGGACGTGGGTACCGGCGTCGGAATTTGGTCAATTATTAGTTTGTTAATTAGCTTGGCCGTTGGCGGTTGGGTAACTGCTCGCGCTTGCGGCCCGATGAACCGCAACACAGCACTTTTGAACGGAGCAATTTTGTGGGCAACTACCTTAACAATTGGCTCTTGGCTGTTAGCAAATGGCGTGGCCGGTACTTTTGGTGTCATCGCTGCGAATGCGGGAGAAGCAATTAATCAAGCGCAGCAGGGCGGGGTGAATTTGCCCAACCGAGCACCTAACGTATCTGCTCAGGATGCTCGCAATATTGCTGGTAATGCCGCGAAAGCTGGTTGGTCGTTCTTGTTCGGCTCGCTATTGGGTTTAGTTGCTGCGATGGTAGGAGCATCTGCCGGCGCGCGCACTCCCCGGAATTACTCGTAAAAGTTTCGTCAGAGACGGAAAGTTTATATTCAGGAAAGCACTTTTTTTTAAGGTGCTTTTTTGTTGGTTTCTCGTTCCCCGGTAGAACCGGGGAACAAGTATAAGAACGAGAAAAACCACAGAAAAAAGTGCGGGGCGCACCCTAGAAATTAAGCGGTGAAGTATTTGGCTGCTGGGTGATAGGTGATAATTGCGGTTGTTGATTGTTCGGGATAAAGTTGTTCGCTTTCATCCATGTAGAGCTTAATACGATCGCACTTTAACAATTCC
Organism: Microcoleus sp. S13C4; assembly: GCF_036700865.1. Taxonomy (NCBI): domain Bacteria; kingdom Bacillati; phylum Cyanobacteriota; class Cyanophyceae; order Oscillatoriales; family Microcoleaceae; genus Microcoleus; species Microcoleus sp. S13C4. The sequence continues at coordinate 3,872 of NZ_JAUBPS010000018.1, read as the reverse complement.
AGTTGCTTATACTGATCCGCCATATTCGGACAAGCAGGATAGCCGAAACTGTACCGCGAACCGCGATATCTTTGTGCTAGCATATCGCGAATGTTGTCCGGTTCTTCGCTACCAAAGCCCAATTCCCGGCGAATTCGCGCGTGAGTCCACTCTGCTATTGCTTCCGCTGTCTGAACCGCTAATCCGTGAAAGTAGAGATAGTCGGTATATTGATTGTTAGCAAATAGCTTCTGCGCGTACTCTGTAGCAATCTCTCCCACTGTCGCTACTTGCATCGGAAATACATCGATTTTACCGGATTCTTTGGGCGCGAAGAAGTCGGCAATGCACAGCCGTCGCGCCGATTTTTGGCGGGGGAATGTGAATGTTGCAGCGGGTGTCGATACGTCTTGCCCGCCATCCATGATTTCGGGCTGATACACATACAAAGAATTCCCTTCAGCTTGACAGGGAAAATACCCGTAAATGGCTTGGGGATGCAACAGCTTCTCAGTGATTATTTTGTGTTTCCATTCCTCCAATTTCGGATAAACTGTCTCAGCTAAGAAAGCATCGTATTCTTCCCGCGATTGGTCTTTGGGCTTGCGGAACTGCCACTGACCGGCAACTAAAGCTTGCAAATCTAAGTGCCAGAAAATCTCCTCAAAGGGGATGTCTTCTCCCTGCAACAGTTTCGTGCCCCAGAAAGGAGGATTTGGGCGATCGATATCTGCTGCAACTGCTTCGGATCGCCTGGTATCTATCACCACAGGAATGTCGGCTTTCTTCGCATCTTCTACAGAAGTCTCTGGCGAAATTTTAGCTTCTTTAACCGCCCCATTATCATGCCCTATTTCATCTAAAAACCCTTGCAAATTTTCCCATTTACCAGCAGATTTTGCTGGCATGAGTTTGTCCATAAAATGCAAGTCAGAAAACGCATCTTTGCCGTAAACAACTTTACCTTTGTAGGTATTTTGGCAGTCTTCATGCACAAACTTGGGAGTCAAAGCCGCGCCGCCCAAAATTACCGGAACGGTGATTCCTTTCTGGTTGAATACTTCCAGATTTTCTTTCATGAAGGCGGTGGATTTTACCAGCAAGCCACTCATCGCTATACAGTCAGCTTTGTGCTTTTCGTAGGCTTCGATGATATTGTCAACTGACTGTTTAATACCCAAGTTAATCACTCGGTAGCCGTTGTTCGATAGGATAATATCAACTAAGTTTTTGCCGATATCGTGAACGTCTCCTTTGACAGTAGCGATGATGAATGTGCCTTTGGCATTGTCCCCGGATTCGGACTTTTCCATGTACGGTTCTAAATAGGCAACTGCCGCTTTCATTGTTTCTGCTGACTGCAATACAAATGGCAGTTGCATTTGTCCCGAACCGAACAATTCTCCGACTACTTTCATCCCGTCTAACAGGAAAGTATTGATAATGTGCAGAGGCGGATAGGTTTCTAATGCTTTGGCGAGTTGGATATCTAGTCCAATGCGTTCGCCGTCGATGATGTGCTGCTTCAGGCGTTCTTCTACCGGGAGGTTTGCGTCTTCTGTACGATCGCGCTTGGTAGTTTTGCCCGCAAACACCGTTGTCAGGTCGCCCAAGGGGTCGTAAACGCAAATATCGCCGTCAAACTCCCGTTCGTCGTAAATGAGTTTACGGCAGATTTCTTGGTGTTGGGGGTCGATTTTGGCGAGGGGCAAAATCTTATTAGGGCTGACAATTGCCGAGTCCATCCCCGCTTGCATTGCTTCGTGCAAAAACATCGAATTCAAAACTTGCCGCGCCGCCGGATTCAAGCCGAAGGAAATGTTAGAAACTCCTAAGATTACGTGACATCCTGGCAATTCTTGGCGGATGCGGCGGATGGATTCGATGGTAGCTTTGCCGTTTTTTCTGTCTTCTTCAATCCCGGTAGAAATTGGCAAAGCTAGGGTGTCAAAAAAGATTTCCTCGGCGGGAATTCCGTAGGCGACGGCGGCGTTATATGCGCGCTGGGCGATCGCAAATTTTTGGTCAGCAGTTCTGGCCATCCCGTCTTCGTCAATTGTACCGATAACTATGCCCGCGCCGTATTTTTTCGCCAACTCTAAAACTTGATAAAAACGCGGTTCTCCGTCTTCGTAGTTAGTGGAATTAAGCAAACATTTGCCGCCCGCAACTTTTAAGCCTGCTTCCATCTTTTCCCATTCTGTGGAATCCAGCATTAAAGGGAGAGTTGCATTAGTCACAACGCGGGAAACTAATTCTTTCATGTCGCGCACGCCGTCGCGGCCGACATAATCAACGTTGACATCGAGAATGTGCGCGCCTTCTCGCACTTGTTCCCTGGCCATTGCGACTAAACCGTCCCAGTCTTCCGCGTTTAGCAAATCGCGGCATTTTTTGGAACCGCTGGCGTTGAGTCTTTCGCCGACAATTAAGAAGGAATTCTCTTGTTCGTAGGGTTGGGCGGTGTAAATTGAAGCGGCGGAAGGTTCCCAAGTAAATTCGCGGATTTTGGGTTTAAGAGTTTTGCCAATTTCTGATAGTTCGCGGATGTGATCGTAGCGGGTGCCGCAGCAGCCACCAATGACTTGCACGCCTAAGTCTTCGACAAAGCGCATCAAGGCCATTTTTAATTCTATTGGCGTGAGTTTGTAGTGCGCGTGCCCGCCGATGTTTTCGGGTAAACCAGCGTTGGGAACGCAGGAAACGACGAAGGGCGAATGTTCGGAAAGGTATTTGACGTGTTCGGCCATGCGATCGGGCCCGGTGGCGCAGTTCAGGCCTAAAATGTCGATCGGGTACGGCTGCAAAATGGCTAGGGCGGCGCTGATGTCGGAACCGACTAACATTGTGCCGGTGGCTTCCATTGTGACTGATACCATTAACGGAATTCGCGCACCTTTTTTCTTAAATACTTCTTCAATAGCATTTAATGCTGATTTAATTTGCAGCACATCTTGACAAGTTTCGACAATAAATAAGTCAACGCCGCCGTCATAAAGTCCTTCTGCTTGTTCGGTAAAAGCGGCGGTGAGTGTGTCGAAATCGATGTGTCCTAATGTTGGCAATTTGGTGCCGGGTCCGATCGATCCTGCGACAAATCTCGGTTTTTCTGGCGTGGAAAATTCGGCGGCGATACCCTTGGCGAGTTCGGCGGCAGTTTTGTTGAGATAATATGCTTTGTCTGCCAAATCGTATTCGGCGAGCACGATGGAAGCAGCGCCAAAGGTGTCTGTTTCGATGACATCGGCCCCTGCTTCGAGGAATCCCCGGTGCACGTTGGCGACGGCTTCCGGTTTGGTGTGGACGAGATATTCGTTGCAGCCTTCGTATTCTTTGCCGCCAAAGTCTTCTGCGGTGAGGTTTTGGACTTGCAGGTTGGTTCCCATCGCGCCGTCGAAGACGATGACGGGGCGCGAGGGGTGGTGGAGGCGATCGAGGAATTTGCTATTCATAAGCGGTCAAAAAAAACGCTGGTGCTATATATTTACAATTTTATCTATTGTGCAATATTGTCAACAATTATGTGACTGTTGGCAAACGACTAATTACTTAAAGATTTAATGCTCCTGACAATAGTTCGATCGTACCTGTAATTTTACCGATCGCCCTGGATTCTTGTCAAAATTCTGTTGTGGGTGAGGCTGCGTGGGGAAAACCGGCGAGTTGCAAGGGATTTTTTCGCTTAACTGCTGACGAATTTTGCGAAAGTGCGATCGCCACAATTAAACGAGTTATATAGCAGTCCTAAATGACTCGTTTATTTTTACCCCACCCCAACCCTCTGACAGGTGTAGGTTTTTTACAATTAAGAGGAGTTAAGCTGTTGTACCTTTAAATAGGGTATAATAAAAAATGAGTTTAGTCAATCTCTACAAAAATGCCAGCTAAAAACC
>NZ_JAUBPS010000112.1:0-11586 GCF_036700865.1 Microcoleus sp. S13C4 | reverse complement strand
CAGACATTGGCGCTTTCGCGCTGCTGTAAGGTTGTTGTCATTTGTTTATGATTGCTTTATTTGGTTTTCAATGTTCGGATGATGTTTCTATTATTAACGGTGTTGTTAAGGTTTGTAAAGGGGTTGAGCGACAGTTTAACTGATGAGTGTGATTAGGAAAGCTGATGAAAGCAGAGAGATGGCCGTAGCTTGCGGGGCGGGACGCCATCGCCCCCGGGTGAAAAGATATGCCAGCCTGCTCTTCGGGGCACCTCAACCCTAACGAGCGGGAGCTATGGGAAGTGGAGAAGGTAGAGAAACAGGAGCGAGGACAGGGGGAGAGGCCGGGATGCGAGGAGGTGGAGAAAGCCTGAACTGCTGGAGTTGTTGCGGGGTGAGCGATCGCAAAATTCTCAGCCCCAGAGTGTCTCGGGAGATGCTTAAAGCGTAGGATGGCTCCAAATACGGGCGGAAATTTGATTTGTTGTTCAAATAGCTTTCCATGAAAGCTAGGCTGAGTCCGCTGAGGTAGCGGCGGGCTAACGCTGGTTCCGGCCCGATGACCTCTGGTGGTGGCAGAAAGAGGCTTTGAGGGGAATCCTCGATCGTTGAGAAGTGAGTCCCATTGTTCATCAGTACCAGATATTTGTTGGGCGATGTCAGCCAAGTGAAGGGTTGAATTTGTTCCAGTAAAGCGGGGGCGACGGTATCCGCGCTGCCTGCGATTACCATGACTGGGATTTGGATTTTGCTGAGGTTTGTTTCTCCGAAAATGCTGCTGGCGATCGGGTTAACGGCGATCGCAGCTTTGATGCGCGGGTCCTCGAAATTGTACTGCTTCCGCTCTAGGCTGCGGGCGCGGCACTGTAACAGCAGGGAGAGGTTCCAAGTCTCGTTTTCGAGCTGGCAGTCTTTGTCTAGCTGTGCAAAATTAATCCCCGCCCCGGCTAATGCTAAAGCCGTATAGCCGCCGAAAGACTGGCCGATGACGCCAACTCGCTGCAAGTCGAGCTGCCCTTGGTAGGCCGGATCGGTTGTAGAAAGTTGGGTTAAATAATCGAGCAGATCTTTGATGTCGAGGGGGCGGTTGACAAATTCTTCGGGTTCTGCTACTTCATTGGCTCTGCCTGTTACTAAGTCTTGGATTTGTTGGGCGTTGCTGCCGGGGTGTTCGGGGACGGCGACGGCAAAGCCGTAGGAGGCTAGGTGTTTGGCTAAATACTGGAAAGACAGGCGATCGGAACCTACACCGTGGGAAATTACTACTACTGGCGCCGGTTGCGGGCTGCGCTGCGGCAGGTAAATGTCCATATCAAAGGTGCGATCGCGATTTGGACTCCTAACAGTTACCGAGGATTTGTTCCAAGTATAGGGGCCCGGTAGCTGGGGCTGTAGCATTTGAGCGGGCAGTATGGCCGATTCTAAGGCTGCTTCTGCTTCGGACAATTGGGTGACTCCGGCGATCGTCTGATTGGAACGGTTGATCAGCGATGTCAGCTCGTTGGCGATAGCCAAGCCGCGGGCGAGGTCAATCCTGATGCCGTAAGTGGGGAATTTCCGCAGCACGTTGACGATTGTCAAGCCTTCTGGATCTGAGGCTGCTAAAATCAGGGCTGCTCGGATGGCGTAAAATCCGGGCTGCCGAGCTTTGGTTTGAATCAGTCGCCCCAAGCGTTTCAGCAGCACTTCTCCTTGAGGCGTGTAGAGGAATTGGGCGATCGTCACGTGGCTGATTTCAGCTTTCGCTTGCAGGGCGTTGCGAATCTCAGCTTGCTGAGATTCTTTGATGTACTGAGCGAAGCCGTCCAAATTCGAGTCTATTTTGCCTTCTTTGGCGAAGAGTGCCAGGGATTCGATGGGAACTGATTCTTCTAGCGGCCCGTAAGTTACGTAAATTCGCTCGGCACCCATTGCCGGTGTGGCGGTGCAAACAGCCGTGAATGCAAACAATCCTAGGTATTTTAAGGCGATCGACCGCCGAGTGCGAAGGGCTGCTGTGGAGAGACTCGGAAACAGACTGTTCATAACTTTCACACCTAGGACTTCTAATAATTAGTCGGTGAAACCATGTAAATTGTTTCGCCAATATTTAATGCCGAAGCATCGATCTGTTGCTTCGGATGCTTCGGAAATTAGGTTATCTTGGGAAGCATAGCCTAAAAGTAATTTTCTGATTTTACAAGGCTAGCTGAAATTTAAAATTCAACGCCGAGGGGTCAAACCTGCTGGAAGGCCCATTGATTATTTTTTCAGCTATGCAAGATATTGTCGATCGAGTTTGTAACTACAGTCTGAGTGGGAGAATTTATGATGTTCAATGCAACTGCTATCCTGATTGACGCTTTTGTGCAAGAGCTGCAGGCTGGCTACCGTCGCACCTACGGCAAGTATAAGCCTGACTACCCTGAAATTATCGCCTGGGCGGGGACTATGGCTCTGGAAAATATCGCTAATTGCGATGCTCTGTACCACAATGTGGAACACACAATGCTCGTGGCTTTGGTGGGACAAGAGATTCTCCGGGGCAAGCATATTCGGGAAGGGGGTGTGTCGCCGGAAGATTGGCTCCACTACTTGATCTCGCTGCTGTGCCACGATATCGGCTACGTGAAAGGTGTTTGCCGCCAAGACCAAGAAGCTGTCGGACTCTACGCTACGGGTGTTGAGGGGAAAATGGTTTCTGTGCCGATCGGGGCCACTTCTGCTAGTTTAACTGCTTATCATGTCGATCGAGGGAAACTCGTAATTGACGAACGCTTCGGCGGTCACACATTAATTGATGCCGAACAAATTAAGCGCAATATAGAATTGACTCGCTTCCCAGTTCCTGCTAGCGAAACTCATCAAGACAGAAATAATTATTCTGGACTCGCCAGGGCAGCCGATTTGATCGGTCAGTTGAGCGACCCCAATTACCTGCGAAAAATAAGTGCCCTGTTCTACGAATTTGAGGAAGTCGGCACTAATAAAATCTTGGGCTACAAGTCTCCGGGAGATTTACGGCAAAATTACGCGAAGTTTTATTGGAATGGAGTTTTCCCCTATATTCCCGCAGCTTTGAACTACTTGGAATTGACCCAGGGAGGCAAACAGATTATTGCCAACCTCTACGCTAACGTGTTTCAGGTAGAACACGCTGAACCGATCGCTTTTAACAAGACAAACGCTCAAGGATTAATCAAATCCCACGCCAATAATAGCTTGAACGGCGAACACGATAGTGAGAAGGTTCAACCTGTCCTGCCCGGGGAGAGCAAGGAATTTAAGGATTTTCGCGACTTAAATTTGTGATGATTTACGCGCAGAATTCGGCAGCTATAAACACGCATCCTCATTAGGAAAAGATTGGATGTCTAGTTGCTGTATCCTTTTTTGTAAGCTATATTAGAGCTAATAATTAGTTGTGTGTTAGGGAGAGTTAGGTCATGGAAACTAACAATATTGAAGTCGTTTTTAGCTTTGATACAACTGGCAGTATGTACCCTTGTTTGACACAAGTTCGTCGAAGAATCAAAGAGACGGTAACAAGACTGCTCGATGAAATTCCTGGCATTCGGATTGGCATTATTGCCCACGGAGACTATTGCGATGCTGGCAGCACATACGTAACTAAACACCTCGATTTGTCCGGCGATGTGGGCACGATTTGCAATTTTGTTCAAAATGTAGAGCCAACTGGCGGTGGCGATGCTCCAGAATGTTATGAATTAGTCTTGCACGAAGCTCAGTCACTTTCTTGGACTCCAACTAATTCCAAAACATTGGTACTAATTGGCGACGACATCCCGCACGCACCCGCTCAAACTCCTCAAAAACTTAACTGGCGTCAAGAAGTAGATAAGTTAGCACAGATGGGAATTGCCGTTTATGGCATCCAAGCTCTCAACCGTCACCACGCCACTTTATTCTACCAAGAACTAGCCGAAAAGTCCGGGGGTTTTCACCTCAATCTTGACCAATTTTCATACATCACAGATTTATTTTTAGCAGTTTGTTATCAACAATCATCTAACGAACAACTGCAAGCTTACGAACAAGAAGTTGTCACTCAAGGTCGCATGAGTCGCGGATTAAACAAGATGTTTGATACCATGCTGAAGCGGGAAGGCGCCCCTGCGTACGAATCGGCAGAATTGCGAACCGTAAAACCGGGGAGATTTCAGATTCTAGAAGTTGACCGCGAGATTTCAATTAAAGCTTTTGTTCTGGAGAATGGTTTGACTTTTAAAACCGGGCGCGGGTTTTATGAGTTTACTAAAACCGAAACTATCCAAGGTAAGAAAGAAATTGTGCTGATGGAACGTTCGACAGGGGATTTGTTTGAAGGAGAAGCGGCGCGAGAAATGTTGGGTTTGCCCATGGGTGAGACAGTTCGCATTAAACCGAGCAATCTAGAAAAGTATGCGGTTTTTGTGCAAAGTACCTCGGCAAATCGGAAGCTGATAGGTGGAAGTCGTTTTCTTTATGAAGTAGAAGATTGGGCTCGTTAATCAATATTAAATCTCTTAACTACAACCGTAGAGTGACGCAAAGCGTGGTAAAATTCGCTATAAGTAAGGTGCGCCATAAGCACCATACAAATAGTTGGTGCCTCGATGACTATAGGATTTGTTTTGATCCTATGCCTCTGCGGTTAAAAAATATACACTTTTAAATTAATATGCAGCCCGAAATAGAACACCAAATTCAACAGTTGAGGCAGCAGCTACAAGAAGCTAGCTATGCTTATTATGTTTTGGATGCGCCGATTATGGCTGATGAGGTGTACGATCGACTTTATCGTCAGTTGCAAGAGTTAGAATCGGATTATCCTGACTTAATTACTGCGGAAAGTCCGACTCAGCGCGTGGGAGAACAGCCTGCTACTCAATTTTTTAGCGTCAAGCACAATATTCCTCTCTACAGTTTGGAAAATGCTTTTAATTTTGAGGAGTTTGCTAAATGGCAGGAACGCTGGCAAAGGGTAGCAGGAGATAATCAACAATTAACTGCTGAATATGTTTGCGAATTGAAAATAGACGGTTCTGCTTTAGCGTTAACCTATGAAAATGGAGTTTTAGTCCGTGGTGCGACGCGGGGAGACGGCATTGCCGGAGAGGAAATTACTCAAAATGTCAAGACTATACGTTCGATTCCTTTAAAGCTCAATTTAGATAACCCGCCGCCTGTGGTGGAAGTGCGGGGAGAGGCTTTTTTGTCTTTAGCTGTGTTTGAGGAAATTAATCGGGAACGGGAAAAAGCGGGGGAACAATTGTTTGCTAATCCTCGCAATGCTGCGGCGGGTACCCTGCGACAGTTGGATTCTAAAATTGTGGATAAGCGACGGTTGGATTTCTTTGCTTATACTCTGCATTTAGATGAGGATAACGAGGAGAAAACGCAGTGCAAATCGTTGGAATTGTTGCGAAGAATGGGGTTTAAGGTAAATCCCAATCGCAAAATTTGCTATTCTTTGGATGAGGTTCGCGAGTATTACGAATATTGGGATACTGAACGGCGAAATTTGCCTTACATGACGGATGGGGTTGTTGCTAAGATTAATTCGGTTTTACTGCAAAAACAATTGGGTTTTACTCAGAGGTTTCCGCGTTGGGCGATCGCACTTAAGTATCCCGCTGCCGAAGTCCCTACAATTGTGGAAGCTGTCACCGTGCAAGTAGGGAGAACCGGGGCTCTGACGCCTGTAGCGGAACTGAAACCTGTGCAGTTGGCTGGAACGACAGTTTCGCGGGCTTCTCTTCACAACAGCGATCGACTTTCCGACCTAAATCTCCATATTGGCGATACTGTAATTGTCAGAAAAGCTGGGGAAATTATACCAGAAGTTGTGCGAGTTTTGCCGGAACTTCGCCCCCAAAATGCTCAACTTTTCCAAATGCCTAGTTGCTGTCCCGAATGCGAACAGCCTGTGGTTCGGGAAAAGGGGGAGGCCGTTACTCGCTGCATCAATACATCTTGTCCAGCAATTTTGAGGGGTTCGCTGATTCATTTTTGCAGCCGGGATGCTCTGGATATTAACGGTGTTGGGGAAAAGTTGGTGCAGCAGATGGTTGATAGCAATCTGGTGGATTCTGCGGCGGATTTGTACGATTTGACGGCGGAAAGATTGATGAGTTTGGAACGCATGGGTAAGAAGTTAGCAGAAAAGTTGGTAAGTGCGATCGCCCAATCGAAAAATCAACCTTGGTCGCGCGTACTTTACGGCTTGGGCATCCGCCACGTCGGCACAGTCAACGCTCAATTGCTGACAGAAAGGTTTGCCAATGTGGAAGAGTTAGCAGCCGTATCGGCGGCCTCGATTGAGGGGGTTTACGGCATCGGGTCGGAAATTGCTCAAGCTGTTTATCAGTGGTTTCGAGTGCCGGCAAATCAAAGTTTAATTGCACGGTTGAAAACTGCTGGCTTGCAATTGCACTCAGAAGTGAAAAGTTCCAATTTAGCCAGCACAAATTTACAACTTGCAGGCAAAACCTTTGTGCTTACAGGAACTTTGCCTACTTTGAAGCGAGATGAAGCTAAAGATTTGATTCAAAAAGCTGGAGGTAAAGTAACAAGTTCTGTGAGTGCTAAAACAGATTATGTGGTTGTGGGAGAAGATGCGGGTTCTAAGTTAGAAAAGGCTCAATCTTTGGGGGTAGAACTACTTTCGGAAGCTGAGTTATTAGAACTGCTATCGAAACCCTAAATGATTGGTGAAAGTCAATATATCTCTCTTTTTTCTTTATCTACGCCCTCTGCGCCGTCTGCAATTCGTAAAAAAGCTGATTCACTTGAGCCGTTTTCGGAGAACATCCCCAACAATTCTAATTCCCTAGGTGGAAAATAGCCGATCGCGAATTGGGCAATACCTCAAAAGGCATAGAAATCGCGTTAGCGAAGCCCGCCCCTACGGGGGCTACGCCAACGAAGAGGAGCGCACTTGGTGAATATACATACTTCCCGGCGGTGCTGCCCGCATCGGTTGTCGGTACTGGCTAGTTTTGCTAAAATTTGATAAAGTTTGCAATAGCGATCGCAACTGCCAGATTAGCCAAGTCCCAGCAATCATAGGAGATACATTATGTCGGAAATTCCAGCAGAACAAACACAAACAAACTTGACAACTCCAGAAATAACTACCGACAGCTCAATTTCGGGAGTGGAAAACGTGAAAAATAGTTTGGGAAACGTCCTAAATAGTTGGAAATTGAAAGTAGGATTAGCAGTTGCTGTACTTTTGGGAGTTTTGCTATTTGCTTTCTACTGGCAGCATATGATTGCAGTGGTAGGTATGAAGAGTTGGTCGGCGCGATCGGGAGCTAACCCGATCGAATGTATGGTAAGAGATACTAATAACGACGAGTATGTCAGTTGCAGCGCCCTCCTCGACCAGCAGATTGTCCCTCTTGAGTGCAGTTCGAGTTTGTTCAACATCGGTTGTCGAGTCAATTATGGAACTGCGGCCCCAAATCCGAGACAGACCAACCCTAGATAGAGCATCTGCGGGTTAGACATAATTGTTCAAGGAACAGATTTGCTACTTAAAATATGGGAGTTACAAAAAAATCTCACCGTGAAAATATTCCAGCAATAAAGAGGGGAAAACTCTGGTTTTTATTGTTGTAAATTAGCAGGTAAGTAGGCTTACCTGCTATTGCCATTAGGTAATCTGTGATAGATGATGTGCGGCAGTATATTGGCGAGCCGAAGGTTTTGGATGATATTAATTGGGTGGTGATGAAACAGAAATAGAGTTCCAAACCCCCGATAACACTCGGCGGTTGGGGATCTCTTCAGGGAGGAACCCGCCCCCAACCGCCGCAAGGAAACATTGCTCCTAAAGTAGAAACTTTCGTCCCTAACAAGCGGAGACTGAAAAATAAAAATAGCAGCTTACCAAGGGCTTCCGATCATGGTGAAACTACTCCAGTAGTAAGGATGAGAAAAATTTTGGTTTCCTTGTTGTAAATTAGCAGGTAAATTTAACTTGCCGCCTGTTGTTACTAACTGTCCGTTTTCCATCCGAACTTTACCAGCAATCATCGCCTGTTGAGCAAGTTGCAGAGTTTCTGCCTTAGTTGTGGTTCCTTGCAACTGGTGGTAAAATTCGCTCATCAGCCCCAAAGTGCCTCCATCGTCAACATACCACAAACTCCCTAAAGCAGATTTTGCGCCGGATTTGACTGCTAAACCTCCAAAACCTAACTCTGCTTCCCGATCGCCCACAGCAGTTCTACAAGCACTCAATACTAACAAGTCTACCTGCGGATTGCGCCAATTTAAACTCTCCATGCGATCGAGCTGCAATTTGGAATTCCACAGTTGAATGTAGGAATTGCTCGCTTTTCCCGGTTTGAATTCAGCGTGAGTTGCTAGATGAACGATCCGAAATCCTCCCTTGGCGTGTTCCGAGTTGAGATTATCTAAAGTGAAAGTGGAATTGAGGAAAGATGGACTCTGCCACTGAGCCGAAATCGCCTGCAACTCGATCGGCACACTGGGCAAGGGCTGTTGGTCAACAAATTCTGACCTTCCCATGGCTAGCACGGTGGCGTCTCTAACAGATTTATAATCGGTATTAATCGAACTAAAACTCGGAATTAGGCTGAAACTGTATTTTTCAATCAAGAAGCCTTTACCGTCGTGCAAAGCCGCAAAGGGCAGGCTTCGCAGTCCCGGATCGACTGACAGTAACAAAGTTTGAATTCCTAAGTTTTGTAAGTCTTTTTCTAGGGGTGCGATCGCCCATTTATATAGTTGCTGGGCGGCGGCTAGATAACTGGTACTATCGCGTTTTGCGGGATTGGTGATTTCATTGCGAAACTCCTGGACGGTGGGGAAAAGAGCTGCTCTGTTGGCTTCGGGGACGCTGTAATGAATCGGCAACCCGGCGGGAGGAACTAAAATTAGTTCCAGTCGATCTTCTCGCGAGACTATGTAGACAATACCAGACCGCTTGCCGGTTTGCTGTTCGATATTTTGTAAAGTTTGTTGTGCTGTCGAAATCAAGACTTTTTCCTCTGGGATGTTGGCTTCTACCCCCAGGTATTCTCGAAATTCTTGATTCCTCATTTCTTCGATTCCCCAGATTGTTTTCTGGATATCGTTACCTTCAAAAAGTCGATCGGGAGACGGAACATATCCCAGAACTAAATTAGAAATAGGGTTGACTCTTAGTGATAATTCGCTGCTGGTAACTTCTGGCAGTTGGTTACCGGGGGGCAAGTGATTGGGTAGCGATGGAATTTTGGGGGGTTGAAAGTCTTCTGGATCGAGGGTTGAGGGTTGCCGTGCGGGCACTTGTCTTTCCGTAGGATCGATCAGAGGGGGAGTTACAACATCAGGGGGAGTTACAACATCAGGGGGAGTTACAACATCAGGGGGTTTTACAGTTACAACATCAGGGGGTTTTACATTTACAACATTAGGGGGTTTTACAGTGACAACATTAGGGGGATTTACAGTGACAACATCAGGAGGATTTACAGTGACAACATCAGGAGGATTTACAGTGACAACATCAGGGGGATTTATAGTTACAACATCAGGGGGAGTTACAACATCAGGGGGAGTTACAACATCAGGGGGAGTTACAACATCAGGGGGAGTTACAACATCAGGGGGAGTTGGCTCCGTTGGCGTCGGGTCGATCGCGTCATCAGTTGAAAACACAATATTACCAACACTACTAGAACGCGGAAACGACTGCGATGTAATGGTAGATTGTCCCGTTGTAATTGGACCCGCCGTACCGTTGCTAGCAGCATCTCCGACTACAAACGGTTGAATCGGCGTCCCTCCATCTCCCCCAGCGTGGACAATTGTAATTTTGCCACCACCTGTGCCGCCAGCAGTAGAAATGCTAGCAAATCCTGTCGGCGACAGTGGTGTTGAAAAAGTACCCGTAGCGCGGAAAAAATTGCCTGTTATTGCTGTGACATCGCCGCCGGCGCCGCCTGTACCGCCTTGGGCATTGATCGACTCTACTTGAATATCGCCGATCGGATCTAAGAACACATTACCGGCATTTCCGACTATACCGCTAGAGTTAATTTGTCCCGCTGTAATTGAAGTTATCGCTTTAACAGTTATGTTTCCGCCACTGTCTCCCGATGTATTCAAATTGCCTGCGGTGAAATTGTTACCGCTTGTAAATAGAATTTCTCCACCATTAGTAGTAATATTTTTAACACTTATATCGCCCTTGGCAGTAATATCGACTTTGCCGGCGGTGACATCTCCCGATAAATTGACTTTTTCCGTGTTTAGTGCTGTAAATTGTTGCACGTTAATTGTCGAGTTTCCTGTCACATTGCCAGCATTGTCGATCGCCAAATTTCCTAACTTGCTGGTGGCGCCCACCGAACCGTTGAAAGTGATGCTGCCGCTACCGGAGGCTAGAGTTAAGTTGCGGGCATTAATGCTGTCACTGTCGATCGCACCCAAAGCAATATTTCCCCCTGCGGTACTAAATATCGCATCCTTTGTCAAAACCAAAGCATTGCTAATATTAATGTTGCCGTTATTAGTTGTAAGATTCCCGCCTAGTTTAGTATTTAAAGCCGTAATGTTAAAACCAGAATTGCTTTTAACGTTCCCGATAAATTCCGCATTGGATGCAGTAACGTTCACAACAGATAATGGCTTTGTTTCGCCGATATTTCCTTGCAGTAGCACATTACCCTTCGCGGCATCTAAGCCCAACAAATGATTGCCGTCGATCGCACCTTTTATATTAATACTACCAACGCTGCTTTTGAGATTAACCGGGTTTCCTAGTTGAACGTTGCCCGTCAAATCTATATTATTAGTTGTATTGATGCCATAGTTCAAATTAATTCTTGAACCTTGGAGAGCAACACTGCTGTTGTCAAGTCCGGTAATAGTGCCATCAAGTGCGATCGTACCAGTTCCGGTTTGAATATTTACTGGGTCGAAAAATGTGAGATTATAGGGAATACTAATCTTGGCGCGGCTATCCGATCGCCCGATCGTGATCGAGCTAAATCCATTTTGAATTAAACTAATTTCCGATGCAGTCAAATCTAAAGCGCTAGTATTGTTATCAATTCCGCCAACAACAATATTTTGGCCGACTGTTGCCGGTTGCAGCGTTAGCGCGCCCGTACCGGAAACATTTCCCGATAAATTAATTTCACCGGCTGTTAAATTCAGCGGGTTACTACCTGCCGATAAAGTAGAACCGAAAGCAATTGTTGCATCTCCGAGTGTAAAATTTACAGGCGCTTTTAATGTCACTGGATTGCTAAAACTAATGTTATCATTAGTTGTGGTGATATTTCCGCTAACCGCAACATTTCCCCCGCCATTTTGAATAAATGCACCGTCTAAGTTCAAGTTCTTCTCAATATTGAGATTCACCTTATTGGTAATTGTGAGCGTGCCGTCATTGGTGGTTGTTACAGTTCCTTTGAGATTAACATTATCAGCCACAATACCGAGATTGCCAGCTACGTCAACTGTCTTGTTGAAAGTAATGTCGCTGCCGGAGAGAAGGGGATTATTGGCAATTGTAACTGCATCTCCATAAGTTTGAGCGCCAGTTGTAGTGACATTTCCCTTGACTTGAGTTGTGCCGCCAGCATCTGTCGTCAAACTCGTGGCATT
>NZ_JAUBPS010000170.1:0-1385 GCF_036700865.1 Microcoleus sp. S13C4 | reverse complement strand
CAAGTTACATCATCAAATATTTTTAACTGGTTTACACACTGCTGTTATTGTACCTCATCTTTCTGAGAAAGGCTATACTCCATAATTTTCCATGTCTTCCCATCCGTTACCTCCTGCAATCACTGACAATATTCCGATAATTAAAATATCTGTTAATACATGAACACGGGTTCTTGCTACACGGGGGTCTTTGATTTGGGCAAATACTAATGCCATTTTTTCTGTCAGTTCAGTTGCCTGAGCTATACTCAATTTTTTTGACCTTTTAATCCTGTGTTTGTCAGAGGTGAAACCTGATGCCATAAGACCGACCTGCTAAGTAAGATCGAAACTTTGTACTCACCAGTCTACTAGATAACATCTCCGCTCCTCAAACGATATCTGTGATTATATAAATGTACCAAATTATCTGTATTTTTAACTACCAAATTAGATGCGCTTACCCTGGGTTACCCGACGAACCGCTAATGCTTTTGCTGCCCAATAACTTATCAACAGTTTCTGGAGTCGGCGTACTAGCTTGACATCACCCCGATTAGACGCTTGATATATCCGCTTTTGCAATTTAAAAACGTTACGCTCTAGCTTTCGCCAGTTGATATCGTTCCATTTATATATCGGTTTTTCTGCCGTGTTCATAACATATTCATTGCTACTTGTAGCTATATCATCCGTATTATCGTGAGTCAGTTAGCATATCCTCACCATTACAATGAGGCGTTGGCTTCTGACTCAATCTTTGCCACCTGTTACCTGGAAATCCAGATGTTTCGTCTTAGCTGACTGCTCGAAGTATTCGACCTCTCCGAGAGTAATCAGGTGGGTTACTTCGTTCCTCATAACCATTGGTTTGTTCCGTTAGGATGTCACCTTGTTCACCGAGTTTTTGGGTAACGTAGGTATGCCGCCGATCCGGATTCTCATACCACCCTATACTAATGCCCTTTTTGGGACTACCAGCGCATAAAACCTTATTTCGCTGGTTCGGCGTAACGATGATTTAAGCAGTGACTTCGCTTTCGCTATCCGTAGGAACTTGCTCACGGGATACCACTTTAGGCTAGTAGTTCTTTCCGCTTTTATCCCCGCTTCACCGATTGAGGGCTAGTCGCTACAGTGGGGGATATGCTTTCACCTCTACGTCTGAGGGGCAGGGCTTAACGATTTCTAGGATACTAACGCTCACCTGCAAGGTTATAAAGTTGTCGTCTATAAGGGATTAAAGTGCGAACTCAATCCTGATGGATTACCTTATAGAGGCCAGTCATCCCCCAATTACTCGGTTTCGACTGAACGAATCGCACCCGGGAGAGCCGTTCTAATCTCACTTGTTTTTCTGATTGTATCAAGGGTAGCAAGATTCCAATCAGTTTAAATTGAGCTGA